>DATJRY010000004.1 GCA_035504415.1 Candidatus Sulfotelmatobacter sp.
CCCGGAAGCGGTATTCCTGTCGACGCACATCGTCGTCATGTCGCCCCGTCCGGGCCGGATCTACGACGTCATCGAATGCAATTTCCCGCGCGACCGGGAGCTCGAGATCCGGGAGACGCCCGAGTTCATCGCCGTCGCCAATCGTGTGAGGCACGGACTGCGCGAGGGCCATTCCTATGACGGGTGAGCCCTCACCCCCGACCCCTCTCCCCGAGGGAGAGGGGAGAACGGCGCCGCAGGTTTCCCTTCCCCCTCAGCGGGAAGGTCGCGCGAAGCGCCGGATGAGGGCGCAGCGATGAAATCTGCGCTGCCCATAGCGACCGTCGTGCTCGCCATTCTCGCGATCTGGTACGTGGCCGCGGCGCTCATGAATGCGTCCCTTCAGCGCGACCTTTTCGCCAACTCGGGCCAAGCCCATTATTCGACCCAGGAGCTCATCGTGGGCTCGCTTAACATGGAGCGGCCGAAGCTGCCCGCGCCGCACCAGGTCGCCAGCGAACTCTATAAGCTCGTCTTCGCCACCCCGCCGACGTCGAAACGCAGCCTCGTCTATCATGGGGTCATCACGCTTGAAGAGACGCTGATCGGCTTCGCCATCGGCTCGGCGCTCGGCATCGGGCTTGCCGTGCTCATCGTCTCCATGCGCTGGCTCGACCGCTCGATGATGCCGTGGATCGTGGCGTCGCAGACGGTGCCGATCATTGCGCTTGCGCCAATGATCGTCGTCATCTTGAACCAGTTCAACATCACCGGCATCGCGCCGAAGGCGGCGATTGCGGCCTATCTCTCGTTCTTTCCGGTAACCGTCGGCATGGTCAAGGGCTTCCGTTCGCCCGACCCGTTGCAGCTCGATCTCATGCGCACCTATTCGGCGACGCGGGCGCAGACGTTTCTGAAGCTGAGGGCGCCGGCCGGCGCACCGTTCTTCTTCGCCAGCATGAAGATCGCCGCCGCGGCGGCGCTGGTCGGCGCGGTGGTCGCCGAGGTCACCAAGAGCGAGGACGGCGGCTTGGGCGCGCGGCTCTTGGCCGGCTCCTATTATGGGCAGACCGTCCAGATCTGGGCCGCTCTGTTCGTCGCCGCGGCGCTGTCGGCGGCGCTGGTCGGCTTGATCGGCGTCATCGGGCGCATCGCCCAACGCCGCATGGCGTTTTCGTCATGACGTCCGGGCGCCTTGCGAACCTTCTGCCGCCCATCGCCTTCGGCCTCGCGGTGCTTGCGATCTGGGAAGCGGGAGTCCGGCTTTTCCACGTGCCGGCGATCATCCTGCCTCCGCCCTCGGCGATCGCAATGCGGCTCGCCACCTCCGTTCCCACCCTCGCCGCCGACTTCAACCAGACGATCCGAGGTGTGCTCGCGGGTTACGCCATCGGCTCGCTCGCCGGATTCGTGATCGCGGTCCTGATCGACCGCTCGCAATTCCTGCAACGCGGCCTCATGCCGATCGGCAACCTGGTCTCCGCGCTGCCGATCGTCGGCATCGCGCCGATCATGGTGATGTGGTTCGGCTTCGACTGGCAGTCGAAGGCCGCCGTCGCGGCGGTGATGACGTTTTTCCCGATGCTCGTCAACACGGTGGCAGGGCTCGAGGCGCCGGGCGCGATAGAACGCGACCTCATGCGGTCGTATACCGCCAGCGGTCCGCAGACGTTGGAAAAGTTACGGCTGCCGGCCGCGTTGCCGTTCATCTTCAACGCGCTCAAGCTGAACACGACGCTCGCGCTGATCGGCGCGATCGTCGCGGAGTTCTTCGGGACGCCCATCGTCGGCATGGGCTTCCGGATCTCGACGGAGGCCTCGCGGCTCGACCTCGACGTCGTCTGGGCGGAGACGCTGCTCGCGGCGATCACCGGCTCGGCGTTGTTCTTCGGGATCGCTTGGCTCGAACGAAGAGTCACCTTCTGGCGCCCGGCATTCCAGTCCACGACCGAAAAGGAGATGCGATGAGTCTCGGCAGGATCGTTCCCGCGGCCGTTTGCGCGTTCTTGCTGCTGGGCGGAAGCGCCAGCGCGGCGGATCACCTCACCTTGCAGCTCAAGTGGGTGACTCAAGCCCAGTTCGCCGGTTACTACGTCGCGCAGGCGAAGGGCTTCTACAAGGATGCCGGGCTCGACGTCACCATCAAGCCGGGCGGCCCCGACATCGATCCCTCGCAGGTGTTGGCCGCCGGCGGCGCCGACGTGATCGTCGAGTGGATGCCCGCCGCCTTGGCGGCACGCGAAAAAGGCGTGCCGGAGGTGAACATCGCGCAGGTCTTCCAACGTTCCGGCCTGGAGTTGACCTGCCGCAAGGACAGCGGCGTTCGCACGCCGGCCGACTTCCGCGGGAAAACGCTCGGCGTGTGGTTCTCGGGCAACGAGTACCCGTTCTTGTCGTGGATGAGCAAGCTCGGCTACAAGACGGACGGACCTCCCAACGGCGTCACCGTGCTCAAGCAAGGCTTCAACGTCGACCCGCTCTTGCAGAAGCAGGCCGCCTGCATCTCGACCATGACCTACAACGAGTACTGGCAGCTGATCGAAGCCGGCATGCAGCCCTCGCAGCTGGTCGTCTTCAAGTACGAGGACGAGGGCGTCGCCACGCTCGAGGACGGTCTCTACTCGACCGAAAACCGCATCAGCGATCCGGCCATGCGCAGCCGGCTGGCGCGCTTCGTCAAGGCGTCGATGCGCGGTTGGGCCTACGCGATCAGCCATCAAGCCGAAGCGGTCAACATCGTGATGGCGGCCGACACGTCGGGGGCGCTGAACGCCGCGCACCAAACGCGTCAGATGAGCGAGATCGCGAAGCTCGTCGAGGGGCCGCAGAAGCCGGGCTATCTCGACGAAGCCGCGGCGAACCGCACCGTTCGCGTCCTGCTCGGGGGCGCGAGCAAACCGGTCATCACGCACCCGCCGACCGGCGCGTGGACGCACGCCGTCTGGCAGGAAGCGTTCGCGAAGTGACGATGCCCATCCCGACCGCGTGGGTGCTCATCACCCTCGAGTTCGGCACCCTGCTCTACGTCGTCTGGCTCCCGCTGATGCCCGCCGTGTACCGCAAGCCGCTCCAACGCGGAGACCTGAGCACCGAGGACGCGGAGCGCCGCTACAAACGCTTGACGATCGGGCTGATCGTCTACGGAGGCGCATTGTTGTTCGGAGCCACCCCCCAGCTCGGAGACAGCGGTACGTTGGGCGCCGCGGCCTGGTGCGGCATCGTCTTGGGCGTCATCGCCGTCATCGTCGGCGTGGTCGTCCGCCGCAGCGTGCACCGACGAATCACGGCGGTCACCTCGTCGCGATGACGGGACGCTGCGGGTGACGCCCGACCGCTACTTCGTCTTGGCGTAGGCGTCGGCGAGGTCGCCGATCGCGCCGTCGAGCGCGGCGGTGACCTCGTCGAGCTGATCGTCCTCGATGGTGAGCGGCGGACCGATGTGCATGACGTCGTACCGGCCCCACGCGAAGACGCCGCGCTTGGCCAGGCCGGCGAAGAGCGTCGGCATGATGCCCGCGTTCTTCCCTTGCCACGGCACCAGCGGCGTGCGCTTCGCGCGGTCGCTGACGAACTCGAGCGCGAAGAATGCGCCCACGCCGCGCACGTCGCCGACGATCTCGTGTTTGTCGCGCAGCTTCTCGAGCCGCGCGCGAATCTTCGCTTCGAGGGCAGCGGCACGCGGGAAGATACCGTCGCGCAGGTAAGCCTGCACGGCGGCGAGTCCGGTCGCCATCGAGACCGGGTGCCCCGAATACGTGTGGCCGCCAGGTACCGGGCGCGCGTCGAAGGCCTTGGCGAGGTTCTCGCGCACCAGCACGCCGCCGAGCGGGACGTAGCCCGAGGTCACGCCCTTGGCGAAGCTGATCATGTCGGGAACGACGCCGAACTTCTCCGCGCCGAACGCGGCGCCCGTGCGCCCGAAGCCGGTCATCACCTCGTCGAGGATCATGACGATGCCGTACTCGTCGCACAGCGCGCGCACGCCGGCGAGATAGCCGGGCGGGAAGACGATGACGCCGTTCGACCCGACGACGCTCTCGATCAGGATCGCGGCGACGCTGTTCGCGTTCTCCGCTTCGATCGTCTCGCGCAGATGCGCCAGCGCGCGCGCCGTCTCTTGGGCCGGATCGTCGGTGAAGAACGGGCTGCGATACGGATAGGGCGCCCAGAAGTGCACGACGCCGGTCATCACGCTGCCGGGCTCGTTGAACCAGCGGCGGTTCTCGCCGGTCAGCGTCGCCGCGCCGGTGGCCGAACCGTGGAACGAGCGGTACGCGCTGAAGACCTTCGAGCGGCCCGTCAGCGCGCGGGCGAACTTGACCGCGTCTTCGTTCGCGTCGGCCCCGCCGACGGTGAAGAACGAGCGGCAGCCTTCGCCGCCCCACGGCGCGATCGCGCTGAGCGCTTCTCCCAGCTCGGCGCGCTTGTCGTTGAACCAGCTCGGCGGGCTGAAGCACAGCCGGTCGATCTGCTCGTGCATCGCCTGGATGACCGACGGGTAGCCGTGACCCAGGTTGACCGCGATCAGCCCCGCGGTCAGGTCGGCGTAGCGCTTGCCCTCGGAGTCGTACAGGTAGATCCCCTCGCCCCGGACGATGACCGGCGGCGGCGGACCACCCGACTGCGTCCAGGGGGTCAGCACGTAGCGCGCGTGGAGGCTCTGCAGGTCCTTCGACGAGGCGATCATCGGGTGGTGTTCGCCGCGCGGCGCGGCGGGTCCGCCGCCGCGAACAGCTCGGGCAGCGCCAGCGCGAAGCCCGGCAGGGCCTCGTGCGCGAGCACGTCGTCTCGGGTTTGGTCTCCGGGAGGACGATCTCGTGGAGCGACATCGGTTCACGCCGACCTTATCACGCGCTGCGCGCGCGACAAGGTCAGCGGCCGATGAGCTGGTGGACGCCGTTCGACGCCAGCTGCCAGAGATGCGCGGCCAGCGGCGGCACGAACTCGGCGAACGCGAACACGCCCGCCAGCGTGCGCGTCGGCCCGACCAGCACGAGCGGAATGCCGATCAGCACGATCGCGAGCAACAAGCCCAACAGCGGACCGAAGCCGCGCAGCGGCGTGCGCGCGACCATCGTGCCCGCCGCGTAGTCGCCGAGTCGGCGACGGGCCGGAAACGGCACCATGATGCCGCCGATCAGCAGCACGTCGATCGGCCGCAGCACGCCGCGCAAGAACGCGCGCGTGAGACCGATCGTGCGCGTGCCGCGCGCGTAGACGTGCAAGCCGAACAGGAGCTTGCCGATCGTCGTCCCGGTGAACGCCTCCGCGACCCACACGTAGACCAGCGCGATCGCGATGCCCAGCCCGAGCGTCGCGTCGAAGCCCCGTTGCGTGTTGGTCGGCAGGCCGGTGATCGGGTTGATCGCGATCAGGGCGTAGCAGAGCAGCGTGACGACGCCGGCGACGAGCGCGAGGTCGACGCCGAACGCGAACAGCCGCGCGAACGCGTCGCCCAGCGGATGCCCCGTCGGCGGCCGCCGCGCGATGCCCGCGTAGCGTGGCGGCGGCCCCTCGACGAAGTGCGCGTCCTCGACCTCGACGACGGGCGCGCGCGGGGGCGGCTGCGGCGGCGGCTCGACCGCGTGCATCGCGATGGTCGGATCCTCGGGCGGCGGCGGCGTGCCGGGCGGCGGGGGTTGCATCGTGCGCATGTACCGTCCCCTACCGGCCCAGGTGTCATCCGGCGGTCGGCGGCAGGCCAGGAGAGACGTGCAGGCAGGCGAACTGGCTGCTTTGGGGCCTGCCATCGCGTCCGCTTCGTGCAGTCGCCGGCCACGATCTTTCCGCCGATCTACATCGCCCAGACGTACCGGTATCGCCCGGGCCCGTGCGGTATGGTGGTGACCTGGCAACCCGCCAGCATCGCCATCCCCTCGCGGGCGCCGTACGTCACGGTCAACGCGACCAACGGCTCGCGCCGCGTAATCGTGCGCTGATCGCCCGCTCGCGGCGGGTGGCTAGACGAAGCCGCTCGCCGCGGTCGCGCCCTTTTTCTGCAGCTCGGCCTGGCGCAGCTCGACGCGCCGTATCTTGCCCGAGCGCGTCTTGGGCAGCTCGGCGATGAACTCGATCGCGCGCGGATACTTGTACGGCGCGGTGACGCGCTTGCAGTGCTCCTGCAGCTCCTTCACCAGCGCTTCGGACGGTTCGTTGCCCGGCCGCAGCACGATGAACGCCTTGACGATGTTGCCGCGGTCGGGATCGGGCGAACCGACGACCGCCGACTCGAGCACCGCCGGGTGCTCGAGCAGCGCGCTCTCGACCTCGAACGGGCCGATGCGATACGCGCCCGAGGAGATGACGTCGTCCGCGCGCCCGACGAACCAGAAGTAGCCGTCGTCGTCGACTTGCGCGCGATCACCGGTGAGATACCATTCGCCGCGGCGCGACGCGCGCGTCTCGTCGTCGTTCTTGTAGTAGCCGGCGAACAGCGAGGGCGGATCGCCGCGCAGCGCGATGTCGCCGACGTCGCCCGGCACGCACACGTTGCCCTGCTCGTCGACGACCGCCACGTCGTGACCCGGCATCGGCTTGCCCATCGAGCCCAGTCGCACCGGCAAGCCCGGCACGTTGGCGACCAGCAGCGTGTTCTCGGTCTGCCCGTAGCCGTCGAGGATCGTCAGCCCGAACGCCTCGCGCCAACGCTCGATCACCTCGGGGTTGAGCGGCTCGCCGGCCGAGACGCAATGGCGCAGCTTCGGCAGCTTCCACTCGTTCAGGTTGGGCAGCTTCGCTTCGAGGCGGTATTCGGTCGGCGCCTGACAGAGCACGGTCACGCCGAGATCGCGGATCATGTCCATCCGCTCGGTCGGGACGAACGCGCCTTCGTGCAGCACGATCGCCGAGCCGCACGACCACGGCCCGAGCAGCACGTTCCAGATCGACTTGGCCCAGCCGGTCCCGGCGGTGCACCACACCACGTCCGTCGGCTTGGCGTCGAGCCACGCCGCGGCTTGCAGCCGCTTCGCCCACGTGTAGGCGACGCGGTGCACGACGCCCTTGGGGTCCTTGGTCGTGCCGCTGGTGTAGACGATGTAGGCCATGTCGCCGGCCTGCGTCGGCGTGCCGGCGAACGGCTGCGCGGCGCGCACGAGCGGGTCGGCGGCGGTCCAGCCGTCGCGCGTGCCGCCGACGAGCAGCCAGATGCGCAGGTCGGGCGCGTCGGCGGCGATGGCGTCGATCTCCCCGGCGTTGCTGACGTGGCCGATGACGGCGACCGCGCCGCTGTGGTTCGCGCGGTACAGCAAATCTTTCGCGCGCAGCTGCTCGGCGCCGGGAACGGCCACCGCGCCGATGCGCAAGAGCGCGGTCATGCAGAACAGCCAGTCGGGGATCTTCGGCAGCACGACGATGACGCGATCGCCCGCACGCACGCCCGCGTCGCGCAAGACGGCCGCCCACCGCTGTGAGGCGTCGGCGATCTGCGCGAAGGTGTAGTCGGTGCGCGCGCCCTGCGCGTCGATCGCGACCAGACCCAGGCGGTCCGCTCGCGCGAGCTGGTCGACGACGTCGCGCGCGAAGTTGAAGTCCGCGGGGACGTCCCAGGTGAAGGTTCCGGCTGCCATGGGCCCAGGATTCGCAGGCCGCCCCGGGGTACCCGCCCCCATGCCAGCCTTCGATCCGGCCCGCATCCTGCGTGCTTCGAGCATCCGGTACGGCAAGCTCCGGGTGCGCGGCGTGCCGGCGATCCTCTTCGGCGCGAGCGCGATCGTCGTCGCGGTCGGCGCGATGCGCGCGGTGGTTGCTTCCGCGCCGCATCTCAGCGACACCCTGCGTGAAGGCGCCAAGCTCGTCGAGGCCGTCCGCAAGGACCAGCCGCGTCTCAAAGCCTAGGCCACCCGCCTAGGCTTTCAGCACCCGGACGACCCGGTAGTCGCCGTCGTAAAGGCGCACCAGCTGGACGTCATAGCCGCCGCGCGCACCGCGGTAGCGCACCAGCGAGGTCGAACCGTGCGGGCCCGGCCGCACGATCACGCTGAAACCCGACTCGTCGAAGCGCCGCGTACAGCCTGCGTCGCGGCCGCAGATGCGCGGGCGGACCTCCGTGACCGCGACCGCGAGCGGATCGCTCGCGCGGCCGTGCTTGCCGAAAAGCCCGTTGAAGATGTTTTCCGGTGCGAGTTGCACCGCGCCGATGCGCCAGCCGGCCGTTTCGTGCACGAGCACGATCGTCCCGGCGTACCACGCCAGCGTCTGCACGCCGCCGCGCAGCGCGTACCGGCGCTCTTCGACGAACACCTGCGCGCGCGTCACCGTTCCCGACTGCTCGACGGCTTGCAGCAAGTCGACGTGCGCGACGTCGTCGAAGCTCGCCACGAAACGGGCGCGCGACTCGCTCGCGCGCCGCGCGCTCGAGAGCAGCTCGTAGGCGCGCGCGAACGGCGCTTCACCCGCCCCGATCGTTCCGCCGCCGGCGCGCATCGCGCCGGCGCCCGCGCCACGGCCGAGCAGGTCGTACCACGCTTGCACCGCGTCGAACGGCGTGTCCGTGCGCACGGCCGCGGGAGCGGCGGCGAGGAACGCTGCGAGCGCGAACACGCCGACCATCGCCCGGAGAACGCGCCCCGGCCTACAAAAGTCGCGCCCCGGCGAAGGCCAGGATCGCGACGACCACCCACCGCAGCGCGAGATCGTGCAGCTTGCCGGCGAGCCGGCTGCCGATGTAGACGCCGGGCAACGATCCGCACAAGAGTCCGGCGGTGAGCCGCCAGTCCACGTCGCCGAAACGCGCGTGACCGAACGCGGCGATCGGGACGATGGCGGCGGCGAACGCGATCTCCGAGCCGACCAGCCGGCGCAGGACGATTCCCGGGCCGAACAAGAGCAGCAACGGCAGCGTGATCGAGCCCGAGCCGATCGACGTCAGCGCGACGAGGAACCCGACCACCAAGCCGATCGCGATGTTGGCGCCCAGCGAGCCGGGCCGCTGATCGTTCTCTTTGCGTATCCGAAAGAAGCGCTGCGCCAAGATCGCGGCGCAGGCGATGAGGATCGCGATCCCGATGGCGTGTCGCGTGACGTGCTGCAAGGTCTTGGGATCGACGTGCGCGCGCAGCGCGCCGAACGCGATCAGCCCGGCGACGGCACCGACGACGCCGCCCATCGTCAGCTGGCCGACCAGCTTGCCGTCGACCGTGCCCTGTCGCCAGTGCACGATCGCGGCCAAGAGCTTCGTCGGGACGCTGTAGACCAGGTCGGTCCCGACCGCGACCACCGGCTGAACGCCGAGCACCAGGATCAGGATCGGCGCGAGCAGTGCGCTCCCGCCGACCCCCGAGACCCCCGCGACGAGCCCCACCACGAGGCCAGCTATCACCACCCGCGGATCGGGAATCATCACCTCATCCTTTTACGCACACCCACGGGCTGGTCCGTTCGTCGCACCGCAGGTGCACGAATTGACCGATCTTGAGCTGCGAGGGTTGCCGCGGGTCGCGCAGCCGCACGACCATCGTCATCTCCATCTCCATCCCCACGTGCGCGTGGTGATGGAGCGTGACCGTGCCGCGCGCGCGGTCGACCGCGACCACGTTGCCGTGGACGTCGGCGGTATACGGCGAGGCGACGGCGAGCAGCGCGGCGAGGACGGGCGTCACCATGGGATTAAGAGCCGGAATTCGGCGCGCAGCGGCGCGTTCCACTGCGTGGTGTTGAAGCCGTTGTCGACCTTGATGAGCCAGCGATGGTCGAGCAGGTTGTCGACGCGGAACTCGTAGCCGACGTACCGGCCGACCGGTGCGCGACCGACCGCTAGGTTCTCCTGGTAGTGCGCCGGCAGCCGTCCTCCGGTCCCGTTGAGGAACGCGACAGGGAAGCCCGAGCCGTACTGCGTCTCGAGCGTCACGAAACTCTTCAGATCCGGGCCGAAGTGACGCGTGACGTAGGCGTCGCCGGTGTAGGTCTCGTCGTGGTCTTCCGGTTCGAGCGTGAGATCGCTCACGTCGGGCGGCGGGAACAGGAACGTCCCGCCCGATACGCCGCCGGCCAGCGAGAGCGAGTACGTGAACGAGACGCCGACGTCGGTCGTGCGCGAGCTCTGCTGGTAGCGCCCGTCGATTCCGCGCGTGACGCCGATCGCGCTGTTGTAGACGGCGAACAGCGGCGTGTTGAGCAGGTTGGTGGTGTCGAGCACGTTGACGACGGTGCGATCGTACGCGTTGATCCACGCCTTGCGCCCGGCGCCGAAATCGTGCGCGATCCCGACCTGCAGCATCGTGTCGCGCTCGGGCTGCAGGTCGTAGATCGGGTTCGCCGTCGGCGAGGTGTCGGTGATGACGGCCTCGCGTCGCGTGTCTTCGAGCCCCGGGGCCGCGTAGTAGCGGCCGACGTAGGCGCTCGCGACGGTGGCCGGCGCGATCTGCTGGTCGATCTCGAACCGCGGGCTGACCTGCTCGCCCGAGACGTAGCCGGTGCTGTGGTCGTAGCGGATACCGGGCTTGATCGTCAGGTAGGGTGAGGGCTCCCACACATCCTCGACGTACGCGCCGGTGTTCGTGCCGCGCTGCGCGGTGACGTCGAGAAACGGCCCCGCTGCCGGACCGAACGGATTCTCGGCCGGCGCGAACGCGATCGCGACGTTGGAGTCGAAGTCTTCCTGCTGCAGATCGACGCCGTAGGTCAGCGTGTGCTGGCCGAAGCTGCGCGCGGCGATGAGCCGCAGGCCGACGTAGGCCGCCGAGCGATCCTGGAACAAGCCGTTCGACGGGCAGTCGAATCCGTTGACGACCGGGACCGGGCAGCTCTGCGGCGTGACGGCGGTGCCGATGATGTATCCCTGCACGTCGGCGTCGAGGTCGCCGTCGTAGACCACACGGTTGTAGCGCGTCCACGGCACGACCCGGAAGTACCCGTTGCCGTCGAGATCCTGGTGCGTGTACGAGAGCGCCAGGAAGCGGTCGTACTCGCGCTGCACGTCGTCCTGGTTCGGCAGCGAGACCTGGCCGGCGTTCAGGTCGTTCGGATCGGTGTTGATCGGGATCTGATAGGTCGCGTACTGGCTGGCCGCGTCGAGCGCCAGCGTGTCGTGCGCGCCCATCGCGTAGCCGATGCGCAGGAACTGATTGGCCGTCGAGGTGGCGTCGTGCAACGCGTCTTCCGCCGGCGTATCGAGCCCGCGGTCGGTCTCGAGGTTGTCGAGCGCGAGCGAGACCTGGAACTTCCCGGCGCTGAACTGCTTGATCAGCTCCGCGTCGTCGGTGCCCAGGTTGCCGGCGCCGAGGATCAAGACGCCGGGCGGCGGCGGGTTCGCGAAGGCGAGGCTGCGGACGTTGACGACGGCGCCCATGCGCTGACCGCCGAACTCGGCCGGGAAGTCGCCGGTGAACACCTCGATCGCGTCGGCCTCGCGCGGATCGACGAGGTTCGCGAAGTTGGAGCTGGTCGACGAGGGGAGCGGCGCACCGTCGAGCTCGTAGGTGACGCCGTGGAAACCGTCGACGACCGGCTCGTCGTATGAGAAGCGCACGACGCCCGGCAGCGTCTCGATGACGCGGTCGATCGTCGTGTTGGCGGGCAGCGTCGCGATCTGCGAGGCGGTGACGGTATTGTCGGTCGGCGGCGGACCTTGCGCGGTCGGAACCGCGACGACGGTATGCCCGATCGTCGGTGCGGCCAGCAGCGCGACCTCGAGGGTCGTGCCGGTGGCGACCTCGATCGGCAGCTCGGCGGGACCGGCCGGCGTGTCGGCGTGCAGCGTGTAGCGGCCGAACGGGACCGCCGGGAACGCGAAGTGTCCGGTCGCGTCGGTGCGCGCGGTCTGCCGCACCGACGGGCCGGTCAGCGTGACCAAGGCGTTCGCGATCGGCTGGTGATCGGGACGGGTCAGCGTGCCGCGCACGGCACCGACGACGTCTGCCCGCGCCGGTGCACCGAGCACCGTCACGAGAGAAAATATGAGGATGCCGCAGGCGCCGAGCGCCCTGGCGGCACGGGTGATGGACATGCGTACTCCGTTGAGCGGAAAAGCGTGAATGCGAGCGCGGCCCCGCGGGCGCGCGGAATCGGATTCAGGCAGTCAGCGGCGGAGCGCGAAGCCCGCTACAGCGGGCCAGAAAGCAGAGCGCGACCGGCCGGACCGGGCGCAGCGTGCGGGGCGCGTGGAGTCGGTCGTCCCGCTCGCGAACGGCGCGCAGCCATCCGACGAGCGCGGCCACGACGGTGGCCGTCGCCGCCGCCAGCCAGCCGGCAAGCCGCAGACCCAGCAGCGCGACGAGCGCTCCCGCGGCGCCGACGAGCGCGGCGCCCAGCCAGGGCGTGCCGCCGAGCGCGTCACCGACGCCGACGACGTGCCCGTACGCGACCAGCTGCTCGCTGAACTCCATGCTCAGCAGCGTGAGGAAGCCGCCGCCGGCGACGGCGAGGACGACCAGCCGCGGGTCGGCCGCGGTCAGCCGGCGCAGAACATTAGCGACGGCGTCTCCACGTTCGCGGCGCGCGGCGACGTCGAGCGCGATCCGCACGATGCCCGCGACGACGAGACCGGCGATGGCGAGCGAGACCGGCCCGACAGCAACGTGTCGACGGTCTGCGTAGTCGCCCCCACCCGTCAACCGGCCGGCGAGGTCGATCGCGCCGTGCGCGAGGGCCGCGGCGGCGAAGGACGCGAGCAAGACCGCCCCGATCGCGGCCAGCGCGACGGAGTATCGGCCCGCGATGCCGGAAGACCAGCCGAGGACTCTCACTACGCTGACGGTAGCACCCTCGACACGGCCCAGTTGAAGGTGCCGGCTGCCATGCAAGGGGGATTCGCAGCCGGGTTCCTCGCTCCCGTCGTCGAGAGCACCGGGCGGTACTAGCGTTTGAACGCCGTCACCCGCCAGGCCGGTACGGAACAGACCACGTACACCATCGCCGCATTGGCCGTGATGCTCGAAGGCAGGCACGCAACGCGACTCTCAAAGGTACGGTGTCCGTCGCCGAGATCGAATCCGCGTACGAGCCCGTCCTTGAACACCACGAACCCCGTGTGTCCGCTGGTCGTCATCGTCACCGCATCGCTCCTAGATGCCACGACTTGCCGCTCCTCGATGAACCTCGATTGCGGGCGAACGCTCCAGACGCCGCTGGCTCTCGTAAGATACAGCGTTCCGTCAATCGGGCCGGCCAAGAGCGTTCCGTCCGTGGAAACCAGTAAAGGCTGGGATTCAGGTTCCGATCGCGGGTATCGATACAAGCGCGAAACCACCGCGATGTAGATGTAGCGATCGTCTGCGACCGGAACCAGTTGCGAATATGCACCACCATTGGCATCGTCGACGACGAAACGGCGATAGTTTTCAGCGAAATCCGGCGCGTAGTAGTGCTGCGTGACGAGGTTTGCGTGCACCAGATCGATCTCACCGACGTCCAACCCGAGAAACGCAGATGGGCGGTCACCGGGATCTAGCAGTACGAGAACATTCTTGCCGCGTTTGGATATCACGCGCGCCGCCCCGCGAACGGCACCGACTTCGCGTCCGCTGTCCAAGCGATACTCGTCCATCGTGTAGACGAGCGAGGCGCCCAAACCGTTGAGCGGCTGCAACAAAAATGAATCCGCAAATGTCGGCAAGGTAAAGAACGAGCTGTCGATTCTGCGCCCAAATATTATTCGACCGAATTCGTCAAATTTGACGTAATTGTCGACGGCAGGCGCCGCGATCGATGCTCCGACGAGAAAGCCGCCCGACGGCGAAACGGCGGTGAACACGACCCCGTCGTCGTTCGGCCCCTCGGGAGTCTGCTTTGTCGAGCGGAACGTCCAAATCCAACGTATCGTCCCGGTCTGAGCGTCGACCGCCTCGACCGCAGCCCCGTGCTGCAGGCGCAGGAGCACCGTACCTCCGCTATAGACGGGGAGCGAGCTCTTCCGAGCGCACCATAGCCGTAGCCCGTCCCGCGCGCGAAAACCGCAAGTACCCCGAGGCGTAGCAAAAGCGACCATGCTGTTGCCGACCGCGAGATACGGTTGGTCGAGCAATGCACGAGACTCCGCACCTTCCCGCGACCATAAAGCGCCTCGAATTGCCGGCGTCCCCGGCGGCACGTCGACGCGACGAACGGGCAGGCTCGTCGAGCGTTGCTCGGGCTCCGCGGCCTCCGACGGCGCATGCGTGCAAGCAGCAATCGCAAGTATCACGGCGAGCGCGAGCCTAGCGGTATTGCTAGTCATGCGAAGCGGGGCCTTCTTCTCTAAGCTAAGAAGGCTACCCTCGTGGGCTGACTGCAACAGCTCGGAATTCCTGTCCACGCGTCCTCGGCAGCATTTGTGTTTGTAGAAAGGGTGTTTACGAATGGCTCGTACCGTGCTATTGGGACCAGCCGTTTTCCTTGCTTTGCTAATCGTGTGTGGCGCCGAGTCGCGCGCAACGGCGAGCGCACCACTGGCTCAATTGACACCGCAAGCTCCAGGCAGCGTCATCCAGGCAACGGGCTCGGTCGAGACGCTTTTTGACAAAGCACAGAACCTCAAGCTGACGAGCGATGCAGACTACGCGCCTTACATCGACGGCTCGATCACCGGCAGCGACCGCGCCTTGGCCATTCGGCTCATGAGACTGATGCCTCCCGCGGCTCGGGGTGACTTCATCTACGTCGACGAAGTAAACGATCGCATCTTCAGCAACAATCCCGCGCTCGCTGCTCGAGTCACGTATCACGATGATCTTCCGCCGCTGCCTTCGCACGACCCAAAGTACCTTGCGCGCAAAAGGAAGGGCACGACCTTCGCCCGCCCCAGCGGCTCCGCGGCTGTGGCGAGTAAGCGCAGTCCGCTCGACATGAACTACTCGAATACGTGCTCGCCACCGCAACCGTTCGAGGGCTCTGGACCGTACGCGCGACTCGTCTCGCAGTGCTCCTTCACCGGTGCGATCGGCTTCGTCGACATCGAATGTGGCTACTCCGACATGGACATCGGCGACTCCGGCAACACTTATTTCGAAGTCATCAACGGCCACAGCCAAAATGCGCAATCCTCCGAGGGCGGCCTGACGTACTACACCGACAATTGGGACGGTACGGCAGACCTGACCGGGATCGCCCCTTACTATCGAAATTCCGGTACTGGGAAGTACACGAATCTAAACGCAAATGGATTCCACTACGATTGCGGCGAGGTCATCACGATCGCGCACGGCCCGGTCGTCGGTACCGGACTCGAGTATACGTTTACCGGACTCCCGAGCGGCTACAACCCCTACACGTACTGGGCCGGGCAAATCATAAACTTCGATCACCCGGCTTGGGAGTTCGATAAACAAGCGCCGAATTGGGGCGCGTCCGGCAAGGATAGTGTTGGCGTGCCAACGCCGTGTACACAGTGTTCGATTGCCGAGGTGACCTCGATCGCTACCGAATGCTTCGACGAGAACGGCCAGTCATATGCCTGCGACGTAAACGATGGCTCAGTGTTCGGCGTGACGGATGACGGTCGAAACGCAATCGCTTGGAATCAAGTCGGATTCGGCGATTGGCTGACGGGATGTAATCAAAATGCATCGGTCTGCACGCTGGAGTACTCGACGACATATACGAATTACTACGGCGGGTTACAAGAGTACGACGCCGGCAACGATAATCCAGACATCGTCGCCGTCAATGGCGATGGGCCAAACCCCACGAGTTATGGGCCGTGGCAGACATACGTCGGGATCGCGCTACCTGACGACGATGACGGCTACGATGATCCGAACTACAATACGGCACGCGGCCCAGCCGGCTCATTCACGTCGAGCGGCCCCCCTACGTGCACCATCGACTCTTATGGATACTGCTTCGACTTCAAGGTCGGACACTTCACAGCAAACAGCGCGGGCACGGTTTACTACTATATTGAGAACGCGCAGCACGTCTTGCTCGAATACAGCGTAAGCAGACCTGACACGTGTCCCGAGACGTTGACGTGGAGCCCTGCCGAACCGAAGGTCGCCCTCGGCGATCCGAATCTGCCATAGGAGGGTGTATGAACCGTAAGCAGCTATTCAATCGCGGCGATTTCTTACTCTCCGGAACAGCACTCGGTCTGGCAGGGTGCTCTGCGACGTCGGCGTCGCGGCCGCCGGTCATCTCGACCAAATCGCCAAACCCAAATGAGGAATATCTCGTACTCTACCCTGACGCGATTACTTCTCAGGTATTGTACGCAGGCACGGTGCTGTTCACGAACTCCCTCGTGAATAACGTACTCAAGGTCATAAGCTTCAATCGTTTATCGATTTCGATCCCGCTCTTCACCGACACCGAGGCGGCCGAGGCACAACTTCCCGGACAGCCGATCGGCTTGCAGCCGAAACAGAGCACGAACTTCCAGCCTTGGCCTACGAAGGACAACAAGGGAATCATGTTCGCCTCAGGGTCGTCCAGAATCGCAGTGAAGCAGATCGATGAGGCGATACGGCTGCGCTTGTTCTCGAGGGGCATACCGAACGCGACATCGGAACTCTCGCTCGATTCGCGGGGCTTCATCACATTCAAGAACAATCAGCTCACCACCAGGAGCGCTCCTCTCAGCGTGAGCATTCGGCTTGCTGCATTTCGGACGAACGCGACGAGCACCAGTGCGCGCAAGGTCACGTTACGTGCGCGCAAAAAGGTGACCGGCCAAACAGCTTACGACTCGATTCGACCCGCTGGCGGCCGCAATGCCGCCGCGACCACCCGAAAAGCGATGCTGACCTCGCATATGGGAACGGCCGATGCGACGACGGTCGGCAGCGGTGTCGCCACCGGTGGAGGAGGAGGCGGGGGCGGCGTGATCGTCAGTGCTTGCACGTTAGGAACGATGGCACCATTGTCCGTGGCACGGAAGGCCGCGAGCGCCAGCCAGCAGGCATCCAGTGCATTGCTCGCGTCGGCGACGAGCTTAGTTGCGATCGTTCGGAACTATGAGAGCGTGCAGGCATCGCTCAGCGAGTGGATCGTCGACGTTGTCCTCAAGGGGGGGCTCTCGCTTCCGAACGCAGGCGGAATCGTTCCGGGTGCGGCACAGTCGAACGCGACCGTAGCGGCCGTCGAGATCGCGGCCTCGCTCTTCACTCTCGGGGGTACCGTAGACGCCTTGACTTCGCTGAGAGAGGGCTACGCCACTTTCCTGCGTGCGTCAGGTGCCGAGGCATAGTCAGTGACCGTCGGCATCGACCAGCGAGAGCGCAGAAGCATGCTTCACGTGAAGACGCGCCTTCTTGCTTGCGCTCCCGATGTCGACCCGAAACGTATAGCTGCCCGGAACTCGGAAGACGAATCCGGCGAGGGAGTTTATCTGCGCTTGGCTCCAAAGGAATGCCTTCGGGGGCTCAAGCCGAGCTTGCAGGATTTCTCCCCGCGGCGTTGTCACCGTGAGATGCGGAGCAGCCCCTGACGCGCGTCCTTCCCACACGATCACCAGGAACGGGGCGGTCGCCGCATCGACTCGAAAAGGGAATGCTGGCACCTCGAGTGAGTCGAATTTTTCGACAAGCTCGAGCGTTTCGCCGACCATGTGCCATCGCATGCAGAACGCGAGACGCACGGGCATCACTTCATGCGTGAATGCACTCGCTGATGAGTTCTCCACAATCGTCCTTCAACGAAGCGTACGCGGGTGTGGGTCGACGCGTCCGGTAGTCGGGCGTTTGTGCCCGACGACTTACGGTTCGACGAACTGGTCGAGTTTCCTGACGCGCGGTTCCCCGAGTTCTTCACTGCGATCCATGAGATCGAGGGGACCCTTCGCGCGCAGCGTCGACGGGCCGTCTTCTATCGGTTGTTGCTCCAGCGCGACGCCAACTCGTTCTCTCCACGCCTGGCGGGCGAAAGGCTTACCGATCTGGCGTACGTCAACGTGCCTTTTGCCGAGGTTCACCTTTTTTCCAGCGCGCAAGAGCTATGCTTTGCCCGCGCGGCGCAGTATCTCTTCGAGCACTTCAGCACCCACGACTTGCTGCGTGTGCTTTGCCAAGCACAACGACGCCTAGTGCCCGATCAAGTGGGCGCCGGTACGATCCGGTCAACGCCTGTGTGGATGGGCCGGCGTGCTACGCAAGTCGAGGACGCCTTCGTCATACTTACGCCGCCAGAATACGTTCGGCCGGCTCTTGAACGCTTCGCCTCGGCTCTCGATTCAGTTCCCCCAGAGTTCCGGCTAGCGAGCGTGGCGATGGCTCATTTTCAACTCGTCGCGATCCACCCATTTCGTGACGCGAACGGTCGTCTCGTCCGCGCGTTCACTCCGGCGCTAATGCGTAAGCTCGGACTACTTCGACAGCCTTCACTATTCGTAAGCGAGGAGCTTCGCCTGCGGCAATGGGAGTATTATCGCCGACTCGAATCACTTGAACACTTTGACGAGTTGTCGGCCTGGATATCGTTCTTTGTCCGCGTCTTGACGGCACAAGCGTGGCGCACGGTAACACTTCTACGCCTTACCGCGTACGTCCGATCTGACATCGCGGCGCGGTTCAAAGACGCCGGCGCCCCCACTTCGAGCGCTATCGCGCTCGCGGACGAGGTTCTCCTCAATCCGACGCTCTCACGATCTCGCATCGCGGCGGCATTGGGGCTGCACGAGCCGGAGTCTTCGGCGATTTTGAGCCGACTTACGGGTGCATATGGCTTGGCGAAATGCACCGACGATGATGATCCACTCTTTCAGTTCGGCGACATAGTCGAACTATTTCGCCAGGAGAAGTGATGGAACGTACGACGGTCGGCCGTTGGCACATGGACGCGCTCGTCGACGTTGCGCGTGAGCTCGGCGAGTGCGACCCACTGGCGGTTCTCGTCACTGGCTCCGTTGCGCTCGGGACCGCAACGGTCGAAAGTGATATCGACCTGTACGCCATCGTCCCGGATTGTCTTCCGACACGCGTCTTTCGACGGTCGCTCCGTTTGGGAGCGGACGTAGATCTTTGGATCATAGATGCGGGCTACGTGAGAGACAGCTTCTGGAACAACGCCGGGCTCCTCTACTGCTTCGCAGTGGGCATTCCCGTATTGGATTCGCACGGCATACTTTCGTCGCTCGTCGTCGAGGCAAAGATCCGCTACGCAGCTGGCCCCAGACCCATTGATCCGCAAATCGCGGCTCAGCTTCGCCATCGTATCGTGACGATTCTCGATGACTGCGAGCGCATGGCTCGAACGCAGGAGCGCCCAGATACGATGCTTTTCAGCAATTCTGCGCTCCGCACGATCCTCAAAGTGCACTGCGGTCTTACGCGCCTGTGGTCGCACGACGACCGCGTGATCATGGCGAACCTACGAGCCTACAGTCCAGCAGTCGCCAAGCTTACTGAGCGAATCTTGGACGAGACCACGGTAACGGGACGAGCCGAACTGCTTCGCGAGCTTGGCGAACTCGTGCTGGAGCCGCATGGGGGACTACTCCGATACTTCCAAACCTCTCTATAACGCAATTGTTCTCAGTCATACCCGTAAGCGTGCGCGAGCCTTTGAACCTCGGGTCGGAAGCCGCCGCGATCGGTTCGCCATCGAAGTGCGCCATCCAATCCGGGCACGCTGAACTGGGACCGCAGAGTCGGATCTCGGAAGAACTTCCGATCGCCGCCGCCGCTCAAGCCGGCTCTCGGCCGTGCGGCGAAGTCCCAACGCTCCGGGTGCAACGCCGTTTCGGCCATCGGAAGGCCGAGCCATGCGAAGATGTGCGGCAGAAAGCGGCCCGGCGCGGTCACCACGTCCTCGCCGCGCAAGCGGATCCAGCGGGCTTCATCGATCCCAGCGAGAAAGTCGTCTATTCGACGATGTCGTCGCAGCCACGAGTTCTGCGGATCGATCGCACCCGTATCCGAATCCATGACTCCATAGAAAATCGATTCGTCGTTTTCGAGCAAGCGCATCACGGTCGCCACGTCGTTCCCGTTGAGCATTGCCAGGAGCGTATCGACGAGCGATGCACCATAGCTCCGCGGGTGCCGAGTGAGGTGGATAAAGCGTGCACGCTTGGAGAAGAAGCGCTCGATCCTGGCCAAATGCTCCAGACGAGCGGTAGTCATCGGCGTCTTCTCGATGATCCTTCGGGGATGAGCGCGTTTGCGCAACTCGTCGAACACGGCACGGGTCGATCGGCGACGCTGGCGCCCGATCCATTCTTGTGCGGCGACGAGTGCGCCATCGGTTTGCCCTTCGAAGACCTGCTGTGCGACGGCGCGAATGAGGCCGTCGACAAAGATGCAATTGTCGGCATCACGCAAATATTCGGCCATCGTATCTCGTACGAAGAGGCACGTCTCAGGCAGCGCATAGAGTTCCGGATGACATCCCAGCATCGCCGAAACGACCGTACTAAACGACCTTCCGGGCGAAAGGATTACCAAAGGCGGCATGAGATCGCCAGCAAGACGAGACATGTAAACTCCAGGCCGGTGCAGGTACGCTTCGAGGAGAGCTCTTGCAAGTCTTTGTGTTAGGTGCGCCGCGCAGTGGTACGACGGTCGTCGGTAACTTTATTGCCTCGCATCCGCAGTGCAGCGACCTTGGGGAATACTACGGCTTTTACCTCACGCTCGACCAAGCTCCCCGCCTCATGCAGCGCATGCCGACGCCGCACAGAGATGCGTTCTTGGCGGACCTGTTCGAGGCTAGTGTCGGGTTTGCCGAGCGCACGTTGATCGACGGCCGATCCTTCTGGTGCGACCATACCCCGCACAACCTCTTGGTCGCCTCATCTCTCGTCGCACGGTTCCCGTCTGCGGTCTTCATTTTGATGCTGCGCCACTACCGGGGTTGCATCCAGAGCCTGCGCCGATCGTACGCCGAGGGATACCCCTGGGCTGGGATTCGTTTCATGGACAGCGCTCAACTGTGGGCCGACTTCTACGAACGCGTCGATGCGTTGCCGCCTGACCGCACGTTGCCGGTTTCGTACGACGCATTGTGCGCGGAGCCCGGCTCGGAAGTAGAGCGCATCACATCCTTCCTTGCAGATCGCGTGGGGGTTGCCGCGGCCGCTTTCGATCACGCCATCTTTGCCAGTAGTCATGCGACAAAGACCTCTCGCCCCACGCTCGCGACCACCGATGGCGCGACGACGTTCTTCCGCAGAAAGTCGTCGTTCGACGCAAACGCTTGGGGCGATGGGTATGAAGCGGCGGCCCACATCCACGTCGCCCCCGTCGACGCGTTGCTTCGGAAACGATACCCCGCTGTTTATCGCGAAGCGACGTCGGTTCCGGACTGCTGACTGAGGCGGAGCAACCGGGGACTCGCGCATAGCGGGCAGTCGGTCGCACGGCCTTTGATCCGCCCGCCGAGAGAGACGCGGCATGCCGGCCGACCCTCGCCTCAGCCGTGCCGACCTGTGCCCCGGCCGTTCGGATGACCGGCGAGCAGCGGGTCCCGGCATGGCGCGCCGCGTAAAAGGAGCGGTCGTGATCGACGAAGCGACGATAGCTGGGATCCTGCGGCAAACGATGCCCGACGCCGAGGTCCGGGTCTTCGACCTGACCGGCACCATGGACCACCTCGAGGTGTTCGTACGTACGAACGCGTTCGCGGGCGTCTCGCCGCTCGACCGGCACCGCATGGTCGAACGGGCCCTGGCGCCGGCCCGCGCCGACGGACGCATCCACGCGCTCCAGATTCGCACCGCTACCCCTGAGGGATGACATGACCGACCTGAAAGACGAGATCACGCGCGAGATCGCCGACAACACGATCCTCGTCTACGGCAAGGGCACGAAGGACGCGCCGCGCTGCGGGTTCACGGCCGAGACGATCCAGTTCTTCAACGCCTTCGGCTACCCGTTCGAGGTCGTCGACGTCCTCGAGAACGTGCCCAAGCGCCAAGCACTCTCCGAGCTGACCGACTGGCAGACGCTGCCCAAGGTCTTCATCAAGGGCCAGTTCTACGGCGACACCGACATCCTCGAGCCGATGGCCCGCAGCGGCGAGCTGACGAAGGTGCTCGAAGCGGCGTTCGCAGGGACCGGCGTACAACCGACGATCCAGCTGCGCTAGCCGTTGCTGGAGCTCTATCCGCACGGGGGCGAAGCCGATTGGCTTCGCTCCTTCCGTTTCGCGGTCGACGTGCGCCCGCGGTTCTGCGAGACCGACGGCCTCGGGCACGTGAGCAACACCGTCTACACGACGTACTGGGAGCTGGCGCGCCTGCAGTACCTCGCGCACGTCGGCGAAGCCGACGACGCCCCGCGCCGCGCGTTCCCGTTCAATCACATGGCCGCCGAGATCGCGATGCGGCTGCTGCGCCCGTGCTTCTACGACGAGCCGCTCGCGGTCCACGCGCGCGTCGTCGCACTCGGCCGCTCGTCGGCCGTGATGGAGCACGCGCTGGCGGCCGGGACGGACATCCGCGCGATCGCGCGCATCGCGTTCGTCGCCAGCGACGGTGAACGCACCGTCCCGTGGACACCGGGCCAGCGCGCGAAGCTCGAGGCCTTCGAGCAACGCGCGCTGCCGGCGCCCTAGGCGATCACCGGAAGTTGTGGGAGATCGAGAGCGTGAACGACCGCGGGCCGTAGCCCTTGAGGTTGGTCGCGTAGTAGTACGGCGTCGTGCCGTTGCCGGCATAGCCTATGCCTTCATACCCCAGGTCGAAGAACTGTGAGTCGACGTTGGAGATGTTGTGCACCGACCACTGCAGGTAGGTGTCGTTCGTCCCGTCCGGATGCGAGGCGTCGCGGATGATCGGCACGCGGATCGTCGAGCTGAACACGGTGAACGCCGGCTCGTTGTACGAGTTGTTGGACCCGATGTACATGGCCCCGAAGCTCGCGAAGAAGCCGTGGTTGCGGTAGTTCAGCTCGCCGTAGCCTTGCGCGTACGGCATGCGCGTGTTCGACGCCAGCGTGTCGGGACCGAAGTTCTGACCCTGGACGAGGAACGGGTTCTGCGACGCTTCGTACGCCGACACCGCTATCGGCGCGTCGTGGATCAGTGAGCCCTGCGCGACGTAGCCGAAGCCTTGCAGCGGCGTGTTGGTGACGCCGAGCTCGATGCCCTCGTAGCGCGAGATCCCCAAGTTCGAATACGCCTGCGTGTACAGCGGCAACGGTCCGGCGGGACCATCGAAGATGCCGTTGGTGTAGTACGCCTTGAGGAACTGGTTGAAGAGGTTGGTCATGTAGATGTCGCCGGTGAGGACCGTCGTCGCGCCGATGCGGTGATCGGCGCCGAAGTCGTATCCGAACGACGTCTCCGGATGGATGTTGAGGCCGCCGCCTTGCGTGTTGTAGTAGCCGGTGCCCTCGCCGTTGGGGCACTGCTTGGCGGGTACCTGCGCGGCGGGCGGTGGCGGGATCGACGCGACACCGCAGGCCGTCGCGCTTCCGCCGGCCGAACCGTTGAGGATTCCCAGGTAGGCGGGAACGATTCCCGAGCCGGCGGCGAGCCGCAGGCTGGTGTCCGGGTCGAGGCGATAGGCGAACGCGGCGCGTTCGTCGCTGTGCCAATTGATCTGATCGTTGAAGTCGATCGTGTAGGGTGCGGACGATCCGTGCCAGGTCGCGAAGTTCGACGAGAGCCGGGTCAGGTAGTAGCCCGCCACCAAGCTCAGCTTGGGCGTGAGCTGGAAGTTCCCGCGCAACAGCAGGGTGCCGGTGTTCTGCGCCGATCCCGAAGGGATGTCGCCCGACCCGTAGTCGATGTCCGGTGTTCCCGGCTCGTAGACGTGGGTCTGCGAGTAGTTCTCGTCGAGCGAGAGCGTCAGCACGTTGCCCGACGTGCCGAGCAAGTGGTCGTACTCGAACGAGTAGCCCGTCAGATTGTCGAACTCATTGCTCTGGTACGTCGGATCGCTGATCGTCGCGATGTACGGGTTACCGTATGGATCGCGCCCGTCGAGGACCTGACCGTTGGTCGTCTGACCGTAGAGATACATCGGCATCGTGATCGCGGTGCCCGACGGATCGCCGTTAGTCTGGATACGGTTGATGACGGCGTTGTAGGCGCGGAACAACACGTTGTCCTGGCCGACCGTCGTGCGCAGCTCGCCCTCGAACATCGGCTCGCTATTGATCTCGTAGTCGCCGCCGAAGAGGTCGTTGTACGGGTTGAACGCCTGCCGCGTACCGGCCGGAATAATCCCCGGCAGCGTCGGGGTGAAGTCGTAGTCGAGCATGTCGTTCGTGTTGCCGTTCTGCGAGCTCGTCGTCTGCGTCGAGATGCTGGTCAGCGTCAGCGACGTCGCGTTCGAGAAGCTGTAGCGCATCTTGCCGAGGAACGCGCGGTTCTCGAACCAGGTCGGTACGTCGACGCAGCACCCGAGCACGTTCCCGGTGTAGCCGACGGTCGTATTGTAGGCGCCGACGGTCGAGCCTTTGATCGTGCCGGGCGTGGTGAGCGCGATCGGATTGCCGTGCGAGTCCGTGACGGTCAGAACGCCGTCATCGAGCAAGTTGTACGGCGCGAACGACTGCGGGTCGTCGTTGCCGCCGGGTCCCGGCGTGCCGTAGCTGGCGTAGTCGAACACGAAGCCGAGCTTCCCGTTCGCGACCGTGTCGGCGATGCGGATATTTCCATATTTCCCGCCGTAGGAGTCGACGCCGAACTCAGCATTTCCGGTCAGCGTGGGCGTCGGGTCCCAGGTGCGGAAGTTGACCGTTCCGTTGATGGCTCGGCTGAGAATCGGCGTGACCGAGCCCGGGCCCTTCTCGAGCTCGATCGTCGAGAAGAGGAAGCGGCTGATGAAGGTTGTGACGTAGTCGCCGTATTCACCGACCGAGAGCGGGTGGCCGTCGATCAGCGTCGCGGTCTCGTACGAGAGCCCGCCGCGAATCTGTGGGAAGGTGATCGAGCCGGGAACGCCGCCGTTCGCGCTGCCGTTCGAGATCGAGGAGACGATGCCGGGCGTCTGGTCGAGGATGTCGCGGACCTGCAACGATCCTTGGTTCTCGAAGGTCTGCTGGCCGACGATCGACTGCGAGGCCGGCGTGGTATTGAAGACGGGGCCGCCGCCCCCGCCGCCGCTCACGCGCGTCGAGCCGATCGTGCGTAGCGAGGTGAAGGTCGGCCGCGTCAGTCCGATGCTGACGTTCACACCGCCGGGGACCAGTGCGACGTCCTCGTCGACCGCCTGCAAGAAGCCGGTAGCAGTGACGGTGATCTCGTATAGGCCCGGAGCCACGCTGAACGAGAAGTGTCCCGTCGCGTCGGTCGTCGTCGTCCCCGTCGCCGGCCCGCGCAGGGCGACGTGCGCCCCCGCGACGGGCGCGCCGCCCGGATCGCTGACCTTACCGCTGATCGTGGCGGTTGCCGGAGCAACGGCTGGCGCCTGCGCGTACGCAGGTAGCGCGCCGAGCGGACCTGCGAGCAGCGCGATCAGCGTCGCGACGCTCGCCGTGCGAGAGAGGCTGAGCAACGGGGTCTCCTTTTGCTGCGATGTGGTGGCGCGTCGAGGCTGGCGGCTCATTGCGGCACCCCCATCAGCTGCGCGTCGTCGATGAAGAAGTATCCGCTATATTTCGTCGACCCGCTGCCGCTGCCGGCTTTGGTCCACATGCCGATGAACAGCTCGACCTTCTGGCCCACGTACGGCGCAAATGCGGTCGCCGGGATCTGCTGCGTCTTGTAGGCGTTATCGCCCGGACTGCTGCTGGTGATGTCGGTGGTGTCGAGCAGCGTCGCGAGATAGTTGCCGCTCGTATCCAGCAGCAGGACGTCGAAGTCGAGATAGGTTGCGCCTTCGTTCCCGTTGGCGAAGTAGTCCATCGTCATGGTGGCGCCGACCGGGACCGTCACCGTCTGACACAGCCCGTTGTAGCCGTAATTTCCGGCGTTGTAGTTCGAGAACAGCGCGCCGAAGACGGCGGCGTAGGTGCCGCTCGCGACCGGCACCGTTGTCTGCGTCGGAACCGGCGAGCTCGAGCCCTGTGGAACCGACGAGCCGTTCGCCATGATGACCGCGGCCGGGGTCGTCCCCGGGTTCGGCGTGTAGCTGGAGATCGGATGGATCGGCGTCACGCCGGATTCGGCCGCGAACACGGAGCACTGCGTCCAGCCGGTTGCGTTCGGTGAAGGCGTCGCGTTGGGCCACGTGTACGCGACCTGCGTGCCACTTTCGAAGCTCGGGTCGGCCAAGACGTTGGTCGGCGTCGCCTGCGGCGTCGGCGTGGGCGTCGGCGTCGGCTCCGGATACGTGCCTTCATAGATCGCCAAATAGATGCTGCCGTTCGCAGCCAGTGTGATCGGCGTCTTTCCGGTGGTGAACGAGACGGCGTCGCCGCCGGTCTCGGGCGCGCTCTCGACGTTGGTCCAGGTCCCGTTGGCGTACTCGGCTTCTTGATAGGTGCCGGTAATCGCCGACGGATACGTCAGCCCGATCCCCGGCAGGCCCTCGAGCGTGGCGGCCGTCTGAGCGGTAATCGTCACGTAGACGACGCTCGGGTTGGTGGCGGCGGCCTTCGCTCGCCGTAACGCCGCCGGGTTCACCGGGATCGTCCCCGTCGGGTTCGTCGTCGACGTGCTGGCGTCGACCACCCCGCTCCCGCCCGTCCAGCTGATGACGCCGGTGACTCCGGCCACCGCTGGCAGCTGCTGCTGTGAGCCGCTCGAGGAGAGCGAGAACGTGCCTGGGCCGGCCGCCGGCGGCGGCGTCGCCAGATATGACGGGGCGGTGCTGCCGCCTCCGCCGCACGCGGTGAGGGCGACGGCCGCAACGGCCGTGGCGCCGAACGCCAACATCAAGAGACGCATGAGGATCCCTTCGGGGAGCGGTGGGGTCGAGAAGCGATACGAGCGCGGCCGGCCCAACGGGGAAAAGCCGCAAGCCCGCCAGGATCCATTAGGACCCGGCTCAGCTGAACGGCCTGAGCGCCGAGGAACGTACCAGCCTAGCTTTATGGATACTTTATCAAAGCTTGGCCGCCCTGGCGCCCTTGTCCACTGATTGTGCGATTGATTGCCGGTTCGGCTGGGCCAATTGGCGAACCGGCCCGGCGTGCCGCGACACTGGCTCTTCAAGACCGAACCCGACACCTTCTCGATCGCCGACCTCGAGCGCGACGGGCGCACGGAGTGGTCCGGGGTGCGCAACTTTCAAGCCCGCAACCTGATGCGCGAGATGGCCGTCGGCGAGCGGGGTTTCTTCTATCACTCGAGCGTCAAGCCGCCGGGGATCGTGGGCATCTGCGAGGTCATCAGCCCCGCGCACCCGGACACGACCCAGTTCGAACGCAACGGGCCGTACTGGGACCCCTCCTCGAAGCGGACCGACCCCAAGTGGTGGTGCGTCGACGTCGGATTCGTGCGCGCGTTCCCGCGCATGATCCCGATCGACGAGCTGCGCGCGCTCCCCGATCTCGCCTACCTGCCGCTGCTGCGCCGCGGCCAACGGCTCTCGGTCCAGCCGGTCGGGGAGCGCGAGTGGGACATCATCCTGAACCTGGTTTCTTGATCGCGCGCTGACACAGACTTTACCGCCGCAGCACACGAGCGCGCGGTCGCAGCCGCCGTTTCGCCGAAGAACCAAGCAGCGGGCGGCTTTCTGACGCGCTCGCGCATTTGCGTAACCGGATGGCGGGCTGGTCCGGTGGTTTCTCGGGGAGGCCACTTCGACCGTGTCGTCACGTGCTTCACAATTTACCGCCCTTTTCGCAATCCTGCTGAGCAGCGGCGCGAGCACGGCGTTCGCGGCCGATCACACGACGCTCAACGTGCTGGTCGCCTCGAACATGAAGCCGGCGTTCCTGCAGATCGCCGCCGCGTACGAGAAGACGCACCCCGACGTCAGCGTGCAGGGGACGTTCGTCAGCAGCACCGTCATCGACACGGAAGTCGAGCAGGGTGCCGCCGCGGACGCGATCGTCATCAGCCGGCTCGTCATCGAGCCGAAGATCACCGCGGCGGTCGACGGCTTCACGCCCGTCTATCAGACCCACTCGGTGCTCGCGATCGCCAAGGGCGCCGCGAGCAAGATCGCCTCCGTCAAAGATCTGGCCAAGCCCGGCGTGCGTATCGCGATGGGCATCCCCGGCTCGGCGGTATCGGCGTGGCAGATTCCGCTCCAGGCCAAGCTCGCCGCCGCCTACGGCAAGGACTGGGGCGACCACTTCCAGGCCAACATCCAGCTCCGCAAGACCGACATCTTGCACCTGCTCGAAGCGGTCGACAGCGGCGCGGCCGATGCGGTCTTCGTCTTCTCCTCGGACGTCGACCCGGCCAAGATGGTGCGCGTCGACCTGCCGCCCGCGATGCAGGCCACCGTCCCGTTCGTGATGGCGACGGTCAAAGCGTCCCCGCACGCCGCCGCCACCCACGACTTCGTCGAATACTGCACCACCGCTCCCGCGAAGGCGATTCTCCAAGCTCATGGTTTCGATGCGCGCTGAACGACGTTTCCCACTCGCCGTCAAGCTGTTCGCCGGCTTCGCCGTCTGCGTGCTGCTGGTCGGCGTCGAGTCGACGCTGGCGGTCCTCTCGACCAACTACTCGCAAGCGAAGACGCACGCCATCGTCAACGCGATCCCGAGCACCCGCGAGACGCGCGACGCGGTGCTGCAGATCGTCAACCTGGAGTCCTCGCTGCGCGGCTACGCGATCGGCTACGACAAGACGTACCTGGCCGGCAGCGACGACGCCAAGACCCGGCTCGACGAAGATACGACCGCGTTGAACATCTTCGCCGCGAACCATCCGCTCTTCAAGCGGTGGCTCGACGAGGCGACGCCGCAGATCAGCGCCATCACCGACCTGGCCGACCGCATCCAGAACGAGCTGACGCTGCACAAGCAGGCCGACGCGGCGCGCGATCTGCTCGCGCTCAAGACGAAGGTCGACACGTTCCGCAACGTCGGCGGCTACATCGACGACGGCTCGATCAAGACGCCGGCGATCTTCACCTCGCTCTTCTCCGAGCTGGTCTCGGCCCAGGACGCCGCCCGCATCGAGTTCGTCGTCGTCGGCGCCTTCTCGGTCCTGGCCTCGATCGTCATCGCCACGCTGCTCAGCCTCTCGCTCTCGCGCCGGCTGCAGCGCGTCTCGAGCGCGATCGCGACCATCGTCTCGCGGGACCTGCCGGTCCTCTCCACGGCCTTCACCGACCTGGCCGCCGGCGATCTGCGCTCCGAGGTCCACATCGAAGCCGAGCCGATCGCGGTCGGCGGCAGCGACGAGATCGGCGACCTCGCGCGCGCCTACGACGCGCTGGCCGAGGGCCTGAGCGGGATCGCCCGTGAGTTCGGCGGCGCGACCGCGCGCCTGAGCGATGCGATCTCGTCGGTCGCGCTGGCCTCCGAGATCGTCGGCCGGGTCAGCACCGAGATGTCGCTCGCGACCGGTCAATCGACGGTTGCCATCGACGGCATCTCGCGCTCGATGCACGGCCTGGCCGACGTGGCCAAGAGCCAAGCCAACCACGGCCGCGAGGGCAGCGCGTCGGCCGACGCGCTCAACCGCATCGCCGCGCAGATCGCCAGCGGCGCCGTCGAGCAAGCCTCGTCGGTCGCCGAGTCGGCCAACGCCGTGCGCGACCTCGACGCCGACCTGCGCTCGCTGGCGACGCTGGCCGAAGGGCTCTCCGAAGCGGCGCGCAGTGCCGATCAGGAAGCCGACGCCGGTTCGACCGCGGTCAGCAGCACCGAGGCCGCGATGGAGCGCCTGCAGGGGCAATCGCACCAGGTCATGGAGGCGATGTCCTCGCTCGAGAACCGCTCGGTCGAGGTCGAGGGGATCCTCGAAGCGATCGACGCGATCGCGGAGCAGACGAACCTGCTGGCGCTCAACGCCGCGATCGAAGCGGCGCGCGCCGGCGACCAAGGCCGCGGCTTCGCGGTCGTCGCCGACGAGATCCGCAAGCTGGCCGAACGGTCCGCCGTCTCGACCAAGGAGATCGCCGGCATCGTCGGCGCGATCCGTCGCGAGACGGTCGCCGTCGCCGCCGGCCTGAGCGAAGCCGACAAGGCGATGGGCGAGACGCGCACGCTGGCCGAGCGCGCCTCGGCCTCGTTCTCCGGCGTCGCCGCCGCGATCGACCGCACCCGCGCGGTCGCGGACGAAGTCGCCGAGCGCACCGAACGGATGCGCTCGACCTCGAACGGTCTGACCCGCAACGTCGAGAGCGTCTCGGCCGTCGTCGAAGAGAACGCGGCCGCGGCCGGTGAGATGCGCGAGTCGGCCGGCGCCGTCGCGGACAGCCTGCGGCCGGTCGCGCAGAGCGCCGAAGAGCAGTCGGCCAGCGTCGACAGCGTCTCCTCGGCGACGCTCGAGCTCTCGGCGCAGATGCGGCAGATCGAAGTCAGCGCCACCAAGCTGCGCCAGCACGCCGATCAGCTGGGCGCGCTGGTCCGTACCTTCCGCGTCCGCGGCGAAGCCGCCGACGCGTCAAACGGCCTGATAGCGCTTGAGGAAGATCTGCTGGGTGTCGACGCGCGTCTCCCCGGGCATGACACGCCGGCGCTCGTAGCTGCCATCTGAGCTCAGGATCCGCGCCTTGACGTTGTCGTGCAGATATACGTCGAGGATGTCATCGCAGATCATGTCGCACAGCACCGGGTCGAAGACGGGTAGCACCGTCTCGACCCGGCGATCGAGGTTGCGTCCCATCCAATCGGCGCTGCCCATGTAGACCTCGCGCTCGCCACCGTTGGTGAACACGAAGATGCGCGAGTGCTCCAGGAAGCGGCCGACGATGCTGCGCACGCGGATCGTCTCGCTAATGCCCGGCAGACCCGGCCGCAGCACGCACATCCCGCGCACGACCAAGTCGATCGGCACGCCGGCGGCCGAGGCGCGGTAGAGCGCCTGCACGATGCCGGCGTCGCTGATCGCGTTGAGCTTGGCGACGATGCCGCTGGGCCGGCCTTCGCGCGCGTGCGCGGTCTCACGGTCGATCAGCTCCTCGAAACCGACCCGCAGCCCGGTCGGCGCGACCATCAGCTGCTCGTAGCTGTCGGCCTTCGAGAAGCCGGTCAGCGCGTTGAACAATTGCGTCGCGTCGGCGCCCAAGTCGGCGCGGCACGTGAACAGGCTCAAGTCGGTGTAGATGCGGGCCGTCTTGTCGTTGTAGTTGCCGGTGCCGAAGTGCATGTAGCGGCGGATGCCGTCCGGCTCCTCGCGCACGATCAGCGTGACCTTGGCATGGGTCTTCAGTCCGGCCACGCCGTACACGACGTGCGCGCCGACGCGCTCCAGGGTGCGCGCCCAGTGGATGTTGTTCTCTTCGTCGAAGCGCGCTTTGAGCTCGATCAGCGCCGCGACTTGCTTACCCTCTTCCGCCGCGCCCAAGAGCGCGCCGACCACCGGCGAGTTGCCGGAGGTGCGATAGAGGGTCTGTTTGATCGCCAGCACGCTGGGATCGTGCGCCGCCTGCTTGACGAACTGCACGACCGGGTCGAACGACTCGTAGGGATGGTGCAGCAGCAGATCGCCTTCGCGGATCACCGCGAACATGTCGGTCTGCCCGATCAAACGCTTGGGGATCGCCGGCGTGAACGGCGGATCGTGCAGCGCGGGCTCGTCGATGTTGACCAGCGCCCACAGGTCGCTGGTCCCCATCAGCCCCTCGACCTCGTAGCAGTCGCTGCGGTCGAGCTCGAGCGCTTCCAGCACCATGTCGCGCAGCGCGTCGGGCATGCCGGCCTGCACCTCGAGCCGCACCGGCTCGCCGAAGCGGCGCTTGCGCAGCTCCGACTCGATCGCTCGCAGCAAGTCGTCGGCCTCGTCCTCCTGCAGGTCGAGGTCCGCGTCGCGCGTGACCCGGAACAGGTACGAGTCGATGACGCGCAGTCCCGGGAAAAGCGCTTCCAAGTTCTGCGCGATGATGTGCTCGAGCAGCACGAACCAGCGCTGTCCCGTCGGCGCCGACTCGACCGGCACGAAGCGCGGCAGCGAACCCGGCACCTTGACCCGCGCGACCAAATGCTGGACGCCCTCGGGCGTCGTCTCCTCCAGCTCGACGGCCAGCGAGATCGACAGGTTCGAGATGTACGGGAAGGGATGGCCCTTGTCGATCGCCAGCGGCGTAAGCACCGGGAAGACGCGCTCGTCGAAGTAGCGGCGCATGGCCCGCTTCGTCGTCGAGTCGAGCTGCTCGTAGTTGAGGATGCGAATGCCGTGGCGTTCGAGCGCCGGCAGCAGCTGGTTGCGCAGACAGTCGTCCTTCTGCGCGAGCGAGCGCCGCAGGCGCGTGCTGACCAGGTCGAGCTGTTCCTCGGGCAACCGGCCGTCATCGGAGCGCCGATGCACCTCCGCCGCGAGCTGCTGCATCAGACCCGCGATGCGGATCATGAAGAACTCGTCCAGGTTGGTGCTGTAGATCGCGATGAACTTGAGCCGCTCGAGCAGCGGGTTGCGTTCGTCGAGCGCCTCCTCGAGGACGCGGTCGTTGAACTCCAGCCAAGAGGTCTCGCGATTGAAGTACAGCGCCGGGTCGTCCAGCTTCAGGACGGGCGCCGGGCGGAGCTCGGGATCGACCTGCGAACCGGTGACCATGGCCTCCGGTCGATTCGGCACGTGAGCGGGGACTTCATCGCGCACGTCGGGCAACACGTCGTGCTGGCCGGATCGGCACTTCTGCTCGCGGTGCTGATCGCGCTACCCACCGCGGGACTCTGCGCGGACCGCGGCTTGCCGCGCGCGCTCATTCTGGGCCTGGCCGGCGGCTTGCGGGTCGTCCCCTCACTGGCCGTGCTCATCCTGGCGCTGCCGCTGCTCGGCCTGGGCTTCCGGCCGGCGCTGCTGGCACTGGTCGTCCTGGCCGTGCCGCCGATCCTCATCAACGCGGACCTGGGTTTGCGCGGCGTCCCGGCGGCGACCCTCGAGGCCGCGCGCGGGACCGGGATGACGCCGCGCCAGATCGGCCTGCGCGTTCGCTGGCCGCTGGCGCTTCCGGTCGTCGCGGTCGGCGTGCGGACGGCGGCGGTCGAGGTCGTCGCGTCGGCGACGCTGGCCGCGTTCATCGGCGGCGGCGGCCTGGGCGACGAGATCGTCGCCGGCTTCGCGGGCGGCGACTTCGGCGAGCTGCTGCTGGGCGCCGCCACGGTCGCGCTGCTGGCCCTCGCCGTCGATTCGGTGCTGGGCGCGCTGCAGCGCCGGCTGACGGTGTGACCGCGTGACGACGCGCCGCGCGGCGCTCGCGCTGCTCGCCGCCGCACCGCTGACCGGGTGCGGCGCGCTGGGCGGCAGCGTGCGCGTGGGCTCGAAGAACTTCACCGAGGAGTTGCTGCTCGGCGAGCTCTACGCGCAGACGCTCGAGCGTCACGGCGTGCGGGTCGCGCGGCGGCTCGACCTGGGCGCGACCGCCATCGCGATGCTGGCGCTGCAGCGCGGCGACATCGACCTCTATCCGGAGTACACCGGCACCGCGCTGCTCGACGTGTTGCACCAAGCTCCGATCGCCGATCCGCGCCGCGCCTACGCGACCGTGGCCCGCGCCTATCGCGAGCGCTTCGGCCTGACCTGGCTCGCGCCGGCGCCGTTCGACGACTCGCAAGCGCTGGCCGCGACCGCGGCGACCGCGACCCGCTTGCACTTGCGTACGCTCAGCGACGTCGCGCGCGCCGCACCGCAGCTTGTGCTCGGCACGGTGCCGGAGTTCTTGCATCGCGCCGACGGCCTGCCCGGCCTGCAGCGCGTCTACGGCGGCTTTCGCTTCCGGCGCGTCGTGCAGCTCGACAACGGCGTCAAGTACGACGCGCTGATGCGCGGCGCGGTCGACGTCGTGGTCGCCTTCACGACCGACGGCGAGATCGACGCCGATCACCTGGTGGTGTTCGTCGACGACAAGCGGCTCTTTCCGGCCTATCAGGCGGCGCCGGTCGTGCGGCCCGCGGCGCTGGCGGCCCACCCGCCGATCGCACCCGCCCTCGACGCGCTGGCGCCGCGCCTGACGACCGCGGTGATGCGGCGCTTGAACCGGGCAGTGGACGGTCCCGCCCAGCGCGAACCGGCCGACGTGGCGCGCGAGTTCCTCGATCATGGCTGACGGGCGCGCGGGCGGCGCGCTGGTCGAGCTCGATGGCGTCGGCGTGACCTATCCCGGCGGAACGCGCGCCGTCCACGACGTCACGCTGACCATCGCCGCCGGCACCTTCGCGGTGCTGCTGGGGCCGTCGGGCTGCGGCAAGAGCACGCTGGTGCGCACGATCAACCGCATGATCGAGCCGACCGCGGGGACGGTGCGCATCGACGGCGCGAACGTGCGGGCGCGCGACCCCGTGCAGCTGCGGCGCGAGATCGGCTACGTCATCCAAGCCGTCGGGCTGTTCCCGCACTACACCGTCGCCGAGAACGTCGCGATCGTGCCGACGCTGCTGGGGTGGGACCGCGCGCGCATCGAACGGCGCGTCGACGAGCTGCTCGCGCTGGTCTCGCTCGATCCGGCGCGCTATCGCGAGCGCAAGCCGCGCGAGCTCTCCGGCGGCGAAGCCCAGCGGGTCGGCGTGGCGCGCGCGCTGGCCGCGCAGCCGCGCGTGCTGCTGATGGACGAGCCGTTCGCGGCCGTCGATGCGATCGTGCGCCGCGCGCTGCAAGACGAGATCGCGCGCGTCCACCGTGAGATCGGCACCACCGTCGTGTTCGTCACCCACGACGTCGACGAAGCGCTGCGGCTGGCCAGCGAGGTGGTGGTCATGAACGCCGGCACGGTCGTGCAGTCGGCGAGCCCCCAAGGCCTGCTCGAGCGTCCGGCGGACGACTTCGTGCGCTCGCTGGTGGGCGTCGACGCCGAGACGCGCCGGCTGGTCGCCGAACGGCCGCTCCTGCCGTGAGCTACCTGTTCGCGCACGGACCGCTGATCGCGCAGCTGTTCGGCCAGCACGTCGCGCTGGTGCTCGTCGCGCTGCTCATCGCGTGCGCGATCGCGCTGCCGCTGGGCGTCATCGCCGCGCGGCGGCCGCGCCTGGGCGCGGCGATCGTGGCCGGTACCGGCGTCATCTACACGATCCCCAGCCTGGCGCTGCTGGCGGTCCTGGTCGTCGTGCTCGGGATCGGACCGCTCAGCGCGATCGTCGCGCTGGTGCTCTACGCGCAGCTGGCGCTGGTGCGCGGCATCGTCGCGGGCTTACGCGGCGTCGACCCGGCGCTGGTCGAGGCCGCCCGCGGGCTGGGCCTCTCGGCGCGTCAGACGCTGGTGCGGGTCGAGTTCCCGGTCGCGCTGCCGGTCGTGCTCGGCGGCGTGCGGCTGGCGACGATCACGCTGGTCGCGCTGGCGACGGTCGCCGCCTGGATCGACGCCGGCGGCCTGGGCACGCTGATCTTCGACGGACTGGCCGAGCACCATACGCCACCGATCGTCGTCGGCGCGCTGGCCTCGGCGGTCTTGGCGATCGGCGCCGACGCCGCGTTGCGCGGCGCCGAACGGCTGGCGCGGCGCTAGCTGCTCAGACCGCGCCGATGACGCGGCCCAGACCGTAGAGCGTGCGGCCCTCGCGCAGGTCGGCCTGCGCGGCCTCACGCGTCGCGGGCGTCGGCGCGGGGAGCCGCCCGAAGTGCAGCAAGCCCTCGTAGAAATACGGATATTTGGCCACGTCCTGCAGCGTGCGCGCGACCGTCAGCCGGACGTTGGCGGGGAGGCCGAAGCGGCCCATCGCGGCCCGCACGGCGTCGAGCAAGGCTTCCGGACTCTCGAAGATGCCGCCCCAGGTGAGAAACGCCATGGGTCCGTGCTCTTCGTCGTGCGCGATGATCCCGACGACGTCTTCCATCGGGGTGCCATCTTCCGGCCCCAAGCGGGAAATCTCCCGTTCGGCCGTGTTAGGCAACGATCAATAGGGACAGCGCGTAGCGGCCGCCGGCGTCGGTGTACGTCGTGCGCTCCAGATAACCGCAGCGAGCGGCCAGCGCGACGACGTCCTCGCGGCTGAACTTGTAGGAAGACTCGGTGTGGATCGCCTCGCCGCGCGCGAAATCCACCGTCACCTGGGCCAGCGGAACCGTGACGCGCTGGGCGCGCTCGGCGACCAGATACGAGCGCACCGCGCCCGCGGCGTCGTCCCAGCGAGCGCGGAAGCGGAACGCGGCGAGGTCGAAGTCGGCGCCGAGCTCACGGTTCATGCGCGCCAACAGGTTCTTGTTGAACGCTGCGGTGACGCCGGTCGGATCGTCGTAGGCCAGCTCGAGGATCGAGCGATCCTTCTTGAGATCGTAGCCGATCAGCAGGCCGTCACCGGGGCGCAGCGTCGAGGCCAACAGCGAGAGCAGCTCGCGGGCGTCGGCGGGCTCGAAGTTGCCGACGTTCGAGCCGAGGAACAGCGCCAGCTGCCGATCGCCGCTCGCCAACCGCCGCTCGCGCAGGAGCGGGAAATAATCGCCGGCGTACGCTTCGACGCGCAGCGCCGGATACGCCGAGGTCAGCGCCAGCGACGACTCGACCAGCGCGTCGGCCGAGATGTCGATCGGGCGAAACGTCAGCGTGCGCTGGCGTTCGAGCGCGGCGTCGAGGATCAAACGCGTCTTGGCGGCGCTGCCGCTGCCCAGCTCGACGATGGCGACCGGCTCGCCGAACGCGCCGACGATCTCGCGCCCGTAGGTCGCGAGCAAGTCGCGCTCGACGCGCGTGAGGTAATACTCCGGAAGCCGCGTGATCGCTTCGAACAGCGCCGAGCCGAGATCGTCGTAGAAGTACTTCGGTGAGAGCGCGAACGGGCGCGCTCCCAACCCGGCGCGAACGTCGTCCGCGAACGTCGCGACACGCATCGGATGCGGGTCCCGGTGGAGGACAAAACGTTCTGTGAGCGCACCCGCCGTCGTCCTGCTCATAGCCGGCCTTACCCTCGCTGATGAAGTGTGGTTGCAGCAGGCCTGCCTATACCCAGGCGAGGGCCTCCTTCACAGGAGCCAACGCGCGATTCGGGTGAGAGGATTGCCATGATTGCCGAGCACGTGACCATCTCCGGGCCGGCCGGTCCGATGGACGCCTATCTGGCGCGCCTGGACGCGAAACCCCGTCCGGCGGTCATCGTCCTCGAGGGCGTCTACGGCTTCGACGCCGAGATCCGGCGCATCACCGCACAGGTCGCCGCGGCCGGCTACGTCGGCCTTGCGATCGACTACCTGCGCGGCCGGCCCGTCGAAGAGGTCTTCGACGACGCCGCGGTCGGCGCTGACGTCGGCGCCGCGCGCGATTGGCTCGACGAGCAGTCCTTCGTGCGCCGCGGCCACATCGGGGCGTGGGGCTTCGGCTGGGGCGGCACCGCCGCGTTCGTGGCCTCGAGCCAGCCCGGCATCGGCGCCGCCATCGCGTTCTACGGCCAAAGCATCGCGCGGCCGCTGGGCAAGATGACCCGCGCGCCGCTGGACGCGGTCGAGCACGTGCGCGCGCCGCTGCTGCTGATCTTCGGCGGCCACGACGAGCTGATCCCCGAGACGGAGATCGCGCTGATTCGCGAACGGTTGACGGCGCAGCACAAGACGTTCGAGCTCGAGACCTATCCCGACGTCGGCCACTCGTTCTTCCGCGAAGACCTGGGCACGCTGGCGACGCGCCAGATCTCGGACGCCTGGGACCGCGTGCAGTCGTTTCTGCGCCGTCACCTCACGTAGAGGTTGCTTTCGGTGAACGCCGCGCCGGCCAGGATGCGCGACCAGCGCATGCGCACCGAACCAATGTAGTCGCGTGTCTCCGCGTACGGCGGCACGCCGTGATAACGGCGCACCGCCAGCGGACCGGCGTCGTACGCGGCGAGCGCGAGCGCATACGGGTCGTCCCGCTCGCCGCGATACGTGTCGACGTACGCACCGAGCAGACGCGCGGCGCCGGGGATGGCGGAATCCGGATCCCAAGGATCGACGCCGACGATCGCCGCCGTCGAGGCGGTGAACTGCGCGATGCCGACCGCGCCCGCGACCGACATCGCGTCGCGATCGAAGCCCGACTCTTGCAGCAGCGTCGCGGCCAGGAACGTCGGCGCGATGTGCTGCGCGCGCGCGGCGTCGACGATGCGCGAGGCCCACAGCAGCGCGTCGACCGGATCCAGGCTCGGATTGGCGCGCAGCGCTTCGCGTGCGACCTTCACGCGCAGCGGCGCGCGCGGCTCCGCATCCCGCAAAAGTCGCAAGCCGCGTAAGACCGGGCCCGGTGCGGGTATACGCCATGCTAGAGCGGCCTGCTGCAGCCAGCCGAGTTGCACCCCGACACGGATGGCGAGCACCGCCACGATTGCGACCGCGAGAGGGTTTCCGGACCCTGGGAGCAATCCGCCGTAAGCCCTCTTCGTCCATGTAAGGATCAGCGTGAACACGATCGCGTGGGGCATCGCAGCGATGCTCGTCGTCCTGCTGGTCGGCGATTGTGCCTCAACGTTTCTCTACCACGTTCCGCAGCACGTTTGGGGCAAGCTGCACCTGCGCACGCATCACGATCGCCGGCGTTCCTATTGGGATCACGCCGTGCTCTCACGCGATCCCGCCGTCTTGCTCGACGGCGTTCTCGGCGCCGTTCCGTACATCATCGTCGCGGCGCTGTGCGCGCGGCTCTCGCTGGGCGGCGCGCTGCTCGGGCTGGTGCTCGGGCAGCTGCACGTCTGGTGGCGCCACACGACCGACCTCGGCTGGCGTTCGCCCGCTTGGGTCGTCCGGCTGGCTCGCCTGACGCAAATCGTTCTCCCCGAGGATCATGACGGCCATCACCGGAACCCCGAGATCGAGTTCGGCGACATCTTTCGCTTCTACGACGCCCCGGCACGCGCCACGATAGCGATCCTGCGTGCCTGGACGCCGCGGCGCAAGCGTGTGTCGCCGATGGTCCGGAGCTTCGCCATCAGGCGGCGCCCGGCGCCCAAACCGACGAGCTGAGGCGGCATTGACCAAACGTGTCCTCTTTTTGATCTCCGATACCGGTGGCGGCCATCGCGCCGGGGCGCAAGCCATCGGCGCCGCGCTGGACGAGATCGACGGATCGACCCGTTTCGAGTGGCGGATCGACGACATCGCCACCCACTGCACGTTCCCCCTCTCGAAACTCGGGCCGGCCTACAGCGCCGCCCTGCGGTACGCTCCCCCGATCTACGGCGCGCTCTACCACGCGACCAACGGCCGCCGCCGCTACCGCACCCTGGTCCGCTTCTGCGAGCCCCTGTACCGCGAGCGGCTGCGCGAGGTCTTCCAGCAGTACCAGCCCGACGCGATCGTCTCGGTCCACCCGCTGCTCAACCACGCGGCGCTGCGCGCCCGGGCCGACGCCGGGATGACCGACGTCCCGATCGTCACCGTCGTCACCGACCTGGGCCGCGTCCACGAAGGCTGGCTGCTGCCCGAGGCCGATCTCACCGTCGTGCCGGCACCCGAGGTCTACAACCGCGCCATCGAGCGTGGCGTCCCGCCCGAGCGGCTCAAGCTGATCGGCCACCCGATCCACCCGCGCTTCGAAGACGTCTCCGCGACCAAGGCCGAGGTCCGCAAGAAGCTCGGCCTCCCGATCGACGCGACGGTCGCGCTGCTGATGGCCGGCGGCGAGGGCGGCGGCAAGCTGCTGCCGACGACGCTGGGCTTGGCCAAAGCGGGCCTGGACTTCCACCTGGTCGTCGTGACCGGCCGCAACGCGGCCCTCAAGCAAAAGCTCGAAGAGCTGGCGCCGACGCTCCCGACGCCGATGACGGTGCTCGGCTTCCGCAACGACGTCCCCGAGCTGATGCGCGCCGCCGACCTGCTGGTCACCAAGGCCGGCCCCGGCACGATCGCCGAGGCGTCGGTGGCCGAAGTCCCGGTCGTCGTCTACGATTACGTCCCGGGCCAAGAGCGCGGCAACCTCGACTACGTGCGCACCAACGGCATCGGCGTCGTCGCGCTGACGACCTCGCAAGTCGTCTCGTCGGTCGCGCGCATCGTGCACAACCAAGAGCGCTTGGCGAAGATGCGCGCGCAGCAGACCGCCGTCGCGCCGCGCGGCAGCTCGCGCAAGATCGCCGAGCTGATCGGCCGCATCGCGATCGACGGCCGCCGCATCATCCCGGCGCCCGCACCGGCGACGACCAAGACCGCCGCCGCCGTCGTTTAGCGTGCTCGCGGTCGATCCCTCGGCCGAGCTGATGGCCGAGGTCGTCGCGACGCGACGCGACCTGCACCGGCACCCCGAGCAAGGCTTCGAGGAGATCCGCACCGCCGGCATCGTCGCCGAGCGCTTGCGCGCGCTGAGTCTCGAGGTGCACACCGGCATCGGCAAGACCGGCGTCGTCGGCGTGCTGCGCGGCAACCGACCCGGCAAGACGATCATGCTGCGCGCCGACATGGACGCGCTGCCGATCGAGGAAGAGAACGACGTCCCCTACCGCAGCGAGAACGTCGGCACGATGCACGCCTGCGGCCACGACGGGCACGTCGCGATGCTGCTGGGCGCGGCCAAAGCGGTGGTCGCGCGCCGCGACGAGGTTGCCGGCACCGTCTGCTTCTTGTTCCAGCCGGCCGAGGAAGGCAAAGGCGGCGCGCGCGCGATGGTCGAGGACGGCGTGCTCGAGCGGTTCGGCATCGAGCGCGCGTACGGATTGCACCTGGCCTCGTCGCTGGCGGTCGGGCGCGTCGGCTTCCACGAGGGTCCGTTCTACGCGTCGAGCGACTCGATCGAGATCACGATCGAAGGCAAAGGCGGTCACGGTGCGGCGCCGCACCTCTCGATCGACCCGGTCTACACCGCGGCCGAGTTCGTCGTCGCGGTGCAGCAGATCGTCTCGCGCAACGTCGACCCGGTCGAGCCCGCGGTCATCACGATCGGCGCGATCCACGGCGGCACGACGCACAACGTGATCCCCTCGCGGGTGAAGCTGCTCGGGACGGTGCGCGCATTCGATGCCGGCGTGCGCGAGGCGATGGCCGAGCGCATCGAGCGCGTGCTGCGCGGTATCTGCGAGTCGACCGGCGCGACCTACGCGTTCGAGTACGTCTGGCGCTACCCGGTGACCTCGAACGACGTCGAGCAGACGCGCTACGCGCGCGCGTTGGCGACGCAGGTCGTCGGTGAAGGACTCGTCTCCGACGTGCCGCGGCTGATGGGCGCCGAGGACTTCTCGTTCTTCGCCGAGCGCGTGCCGGCGTGTTTCTTCACCATCGGCAGCAAGGGCGGCGTGCAGAGCGGGTTCCCGCACCACCACGCGCGCTTCGACGTCGACGAGTCGGGCTTCGCCTCCGGCGTCGCGATGATGACCGCCTTAGCGCTCGACGCGCCGCTGCACTCGCCTTAGTGGCTTCGGCTGCGCCGAAGCCTTCGCGGTCCTCGCTTCGCTGCGGTCCGCCCGTTAATTCGTCGAGGGGCTCATGACGCGGCGCTCGCGGATCTCTGCCGGCGGTCGCGGGTAGCGGCTGCCCAGGATCTCGCGCAGCGTCGTCTGACAGCCGCAGACCCGTGAGGGGACGCCGCGGCCGAGCAGCAGGGCTCGGCACCCGTCGAGGTGGTGCAGGGACGCTCGGTGACCGCAGTCCTCGCAGAGGGGCGGCAACAGGGGGGGTACGTCGCGCTCGTTCACGCCCCCACGGTAAGGGACGTCGATTTCGGAGCGCTTACGTGGCGCTTACGGCCACCCGCGGTGGCGGTGCCAGTTGGGCGACCAGCCCGCCGCGCATGGCGACGGTCGCCGCCCCGACCGCCCCGGCGTCGTTGCCGAGGGTGGCCCGGACGATGCGCGTGGTCCCGCGGGGGACGGTGACCGTCTTGGCCTCGACCAGCGGGCGGATGCGCTCGAGCATGAAGTCGCCGGCGCTCGAGACGCCGCCGCCCAGCGCGATGACCTCCGGGTTCACGAACGCGATCACGTTGGCCAGCCCCAGCGCGAGGTCGTCGCAGAAAGCTGCCCAGGCGGCCGACCCGTGCGGGTCGCCGGCCTGCGCGGCCTTGCGGATCGCCTTGGAGCCGAGCTTCTCGCGCGGGACGTCGAGCAGCGTGCTGCGCGGGAACGAGGGCGCCAGCCGCATGGCGTGCCGGATCAGCCCCGTCCCCGAGGCCTGCGCTTCGAAGCACCCGACCTTGCCGCACGTGCACGTGAAGCCGCTCTCGGGCCGGATCTGATGGTGGCCGAACTCGCCGGCGCCCATCTGCGCGCCCAGCAGCAAGTTGCCGCCCGCGACGATCCCGCCGCCGATCCCCGTCCCCAGCGTGAGCATCACGAAGTTCTCGGTGCCCTGGCCGACGCCGTGCACGAACTCGCCCAGCGTCGCACAGCGCGCGTCGTTGGCGACGAAGATCGGCAGCTTGGGGAAGGCGTCGCGCACGCGCTGGCCCAGCGGGACGTTCTCCCAGCCGAAGTTGGGCGACCAGCGGATGGTCCCGCTGGCGGGATCGATGTTGCCCGGCGAGCCGATACCGATGCCGGCCACGTCGTACTTGCTGGCGTCGAGCGCGCTCTTCACCACCTCGGCCAAGGTCGCGAGGACGGCGTCGGGGGCGTGATCGGAAATGTCCTGCTCCGCTCGGTTGTGGATCCGGCCGGTTTCGTCGACGACGGCCGCCATCACGTGCGAGCCGCCCAGGTCGACGCCGATCGCGCCGCGTGCCATCAGTCCGTCCTCCGCGCAAGGTGGTGAGACACGCCGCCCATTCTCCGAACCGCCGGGTTCTCCGCCGTCGGGACCGAAAGAATCGGCACCATGCAGGAGACGATCGATCTCATAGCCCACCGCGAGCTTCGCAACTTGCGGCGCTATACCCGTGAGACGGGGCAACCGACGACGCTCGCGCAGCTGGATCTCGAGCCGATGACGTCGGTCCAGAACATCGAGATCGACGAAGAGCACATCACGATCCAGTACAACAAGAAGACGGTGCGCAACTACAACGCCAACTCCATCACGCAAAAGGAGTGGTGTTACAAGTACAACGACGATGCCGAGTTCGTCGCCGCCGTCCGCAACGTCATCGAGCTGGCGCGCAAACACCTCTACGATCTGCCCGAGAACCTGGCGTGCCCGCCGGGCTGCGCCGAGTGCTGCAGCGGCTACGAGCCGTTCGTGAGCGGCTCCGACGTGCAGCGCATCGCCGATCACCTGGGGATGAGCTACGAGGACGCGATGCGCGAATACGTCGTGCCGCGCGAGTCGGCCGACGGCTCGTACGTCGGCTGGCTGCGCAAGGTGACCGAGACCGGCGAGATGTCGGAGGACGCGGTCGACAAGTGCGTCTTCTTGATGGGCTCGCGCTCGGGCCGCTACTACTGCGGCATCTACGAAGCGCGCCCGAGCGACTGCCGCGAGTTCACCCCGGTCGGCTGTGACGACGTCGACGCGACGCTGCCGCGGCACGGTACCTATCGCACCGGCAAGCCCTTCACGCCGCGGCGCCGGCCCCGGTGAGCTACGACGTCGCGATCGTCGGCGGCGGCCACAACGGGCTGACCGCCGCCGCGTACTGCGCGCGGGCCGGGCTGCGCACGGTGGTGCTGGAACGGCGCGACGTGCTCGGCGGCGCGACGCTGACCCAAGAGGTGTGGCCCGGCTATCGCGTCTCGGTCGCCTCGTACGTATGCAGTCTGCTCGACCCGGCCGTCGTCGCCGACCTCGCGCTGGGCGAGCACGGCTACGAAGCCTACCGCAAGGACCCCGCGTCGTTCACGCCCTTGCTCGACGGCCGCTCGCTGCTGCTGGGCCGCGACGACCAGGCGAACGCGCGCGAGATCGCGCGCTTCGATCCGCGCGACGTCGCCGGCTTCGCGGCGTTCGAGGAAGAAGCGACGCGTCTGGGACGGCTGCTGTTCGAGACCTTCGACGACCCCGAGCCCTCGTTCGAGCGCTTTCCCGACGACGTGCAGGCGACGCTGCGCGGCTCGGTCGCGGCGCTGGTGGAGCGCTACGTGCGCACGCCGGCGCTGGCCGCGACGCTCAGCACCGACGGGCTGATCGGCACCGACGCCGGGCCGCGCGATCCCGGTACCGCCTATGTGATGGCACACCACTACGCCGGTCGCGCGCTGGGCGCGCAAGGCGCCTGGGGCTTCGTGCGCGGCGGGATGGGCGCGGTCGCGCAGGCGATCGCGAGCGCCGCGCGCGCCGCCGGCGCCGAGCTGCGCACGGACGCCGCGGTCGAGCGGATCGTCGTGCGCGACGGCCGCGCGACGCGGCTGGAGCTGCGCAGCGGCGAAGTCGTCGACGTGAGCGCGATCCTGGTCAACGCCGATCCCAAGACGCTGTTCCTGCGGCTGCTGGCGCCGGGCGACGTCCCCGACGCGCTGCTGACGCGCGCGCGGGCGTGGCGCAGCAACGGCGTGGCGTTCAAGTTGAACCTGGCGCTCGGCGAGCTGCCCGACTTCACGGCGCGCCCGGGCCGCACGCCGCAGCCGCACCACCGCGCGACGATCCACGTCACGCCCTCGATCGACTATCTGCAACAGGCCCACGCCGACGCGCGGCGCGCGGGGACGTCGACGGCGCCGATGCTGGAGTGCTTCATGCAGTCGCCGACCGACCCGTCGATGGTCCCGGCAGGCAAGCACGTCCTCTCGGTCTTCGCGCAGTACTTTCCGTACGAACGTCCCGATCGGCCCTGGGAGCCGGCGGATCGCGAACAGATCGCGGACCGCATCGTGTCCACGCTGGCGCAGTACGCGCCGAACCTGCCGGGGGCGATCGAGGCGCGTCAAGCACTCGGCGCGCCCGACCTCGAAGCGACGTTCGGCTTGAGCGGCGGGCAGATCTTCCACGGCGAGCTGGTGCCGGAGCAAATCTACGAACGCCGCTTCCCCGTTCGCTCGGGTATCGACGGCCTCTACGTGTGCGGATCGGGAACGCATCCCGGCGGCTGTGTGAGCGGTTTTCCGGGACGTCGCGCGGCGCAGGCGGTGCTCGCCGACGCGCGAAAGGGCGCACCGGCAATTCATTAGGAGGGTGTTCATGCAACGTACGATCGCCACCGCCGCACTCGGTGCGGCACTCGTGCTGGCGGCCAGCGCGCAAGCGCCGTCGCCGTCCGCGCCGCTGATCGTCCCGCTCCTGGAACAGAACAACTCGGGCGAGTCGGGCCAGGCCTCGCTCAGCGACACCGCCGCGGGATTGGTCGTCGTGGTCACCGTGCACGGCGGCAACGCCGCCGGCCCGCAGCCGAATCACATCCACTTCGGGACGTGCGCGAATCTCGGCAAAGTCGCGTATCCGTTCGGACCGATCGTCAACGGCACGTCGACCACCACGATCAAAGGCGTGACGATCGCCGACCTGCAGAAGGACCAGTACGCGATCAACGTCCACCTCTCGCCGACGCAAGCCAGCACCTATGTCGCCTGCGGGAACATCCCGAGCAAATAGTCATCCGGCCTTCAACGAAGGCGCCGCGCACAACGCGGCGCCTTCGCGCTTCGGCGTGCCGGAGCTGGCCGAGATGCCCGACGACATCCGCGCGATCTGCGAGGAGACGCGCGCCAAGATCGGTTTCGTTCCCAACGTCTTTCTCGCGTACGCGCGGCGTCCCGAGCACTTCCGCGCGTTCATGCACTATCACGACCTGTTGATGAAGGGCCCCGGCGGCCTCTCGCGCGCGGAGCGCGAGGCGATCGTGGTCGCGGTGTCGGCCGAGAACGACTGCCTGTACTGCGTGACCGCGCACGGCGCCGCGCTGCGCATCCTGGGCAAAGACCCGATCCTCGCCGATCAGATCGCGACCAACTGGCGCACCGCCGACTTGAGTCCGCGGCTGCGCACGATCCTGCACTTCGCCGCGCGCGTCAACGAGCCGGGCTTCGTCGCCGGCGACCGCGACCTGGCCGAGCTCAAAACGATCGGCCTGAGCGACGAGGACGCCTGGGACATCGCCGCGATCGCCGCCTTCTTCGGCTTCTCGAACCGCATGGCCGGCCTGATGGACATGCGCCCCAACCCGCAATTCTACGAGATGGGCCGCCCTACGGCGCGCTGACCGCCGTGATCGAGGCGGCGAACGTCGCGGGGTCGACGTTGCCGCCGCTGAGCACGATGCCGACGCGGGCGTCGGTGACGTCGACCTTGGCGAACAGGAGCGCGGCCATCGCGGTCGCGCCGCTGGGTTCGAGGACGAGCTTGAGCCGTTCGAACGCGTAGCGCATCGCGGCGCGGATCTCGTCGTCGGTGACGGTGACGACGCCGGCGCCCAGCTCGCGCACGATCGGCCACGTCAGCGAGCCCGGCGCTTGGGTCTGTTGGCCGTCGGCGATCGTGACCGGGACCGGGATCGAGACGATCTCACCGGCTTCCCACGAGCGCGCCCAGTCGTCGCCGGCGGCCGGCTCGACGCCGTACACGCGCACGCCGGGGCTGAGCACCGCCGAGGCGAGACAACAGCCCGAGAGCAAACCGCCGCCGCCCAGCGGGACGAGCAGCACGTCGAGCGGACCGGTCTCCTCGATCAGCTCGAGCGCGACGGTGCCTTGACCCGCGATGACGTGCGGATGGTCGTACGGCGGCACCACCGTTCCGCCGCGCTCGGCGGCGACCGAGCCGGCCACCTCGGCGCGGTTGACGCGCATGCGGTCGTAGGTGACGATCTCCGCCCCGTACCCGCGGGTCGCGGCGAGCTTCGCGGCGGGCGCGTCCTCCGGCATCACGATCGTCGCCGGCACGCCGAGCAGCTTGGCCGCCAGCGCGATCCCCTGCGCGTGGTTGCCGCTCGAGAACGCGACCACGCCGCCGGCCCGCTGCGCCTCGTCGAACTGCGCGATCGTGTTGTAGGCACCGCGGAACTTGAACGCGCCGACCCGCTGCAGCGACTCGGCCTTGAGGAAGACGCGCGCCCCGATTCGCTCGTCGAGCGAGCGCGCGGTGACGACCGGGGTGCGCAGCGCGACCCCACGCAGCCGTTGAGCCGCGCCGCGGACGTCCTCGAACGTGACCGCGAGCGCCGGCTCCACGCTCATGAGCCCGTTTGCGGCTGGTCGTAGTGGAAGTGGAAGATCTTGCCGTTCGGGTCGAGCTCGACTTTCTCGTGCACGCTGCCCTTGGCGAACGTCACGTCGAACTCGTGGATACGCGGCGGATCGTCTTTCGGCGTCACTTCCTTGACCCGCTTGATCGCGCCGAGCGGCCCCAGCGCGTCGGCGGCTTTGCCCAACGAGAGGCGCGACATGTCGGCGGCCGTACCGCTGTTCTCGAGCTTCTGCACCTCGGCGAGATCGTCGTTCTGGACCGCCGCGGTGAAGGCGCGGACCATCTTCTCGTTGCGCGTTTCCGCCGTCGAGCACGCGCGCGCGACCAGCAGCACGATCACCAGCAGCACGACCGGGATCAGCCACGAGCGGCGCGTCGGCGTCGGCCGCAGGCTCATGCCGCGCGGCTGTGCCGGCGGCGGCGGCAGCGACCCGGTGCTCACGCCGTCACCTCGGACGCCGGCTCTTTCGCGCCGAACGGCGCGAAGCGCAAACCGGGATTCCACTGCTCGACCAAGTTGACGCTCCACGCGCTCTCGAACAGCGCGACCGGATCGCCATCCCAATCCTCGACCAGGCGTGCGCTGCTGCCGACCGTCGCGGCGCCGGGGTCACCGCCGCGCACACGCCGCGCGGTCGTGTACGGTAACGACTGGAACACGGTCTTCACGTTGTACTCCGACTCCAAGCGGTACTTGACGACTTCGAACTGCAGCGCACCGACGGCCGCCAGGATCGGCTCGCTGCGCGTCTGCCCATAGGGGTAGAAAACCTGGATCGCTCCCTCCTCGCGGAGCTGTGCGATCCCTTTCTGGAACGACTTGTAGCTCGCCGTGTCGATACTCCGCACCAGCGAGAAATGTTCCGGCTCGAAAGCGGGGATCGGCTCGAAGCGCACGCCGTCGCCTTCGGCGAGCGTGTCGCCGATCGCGAACACGCCCGGATTCGCGAGTCCCACGACGTCGCCGGCATAGGCCACGTCGACCGACTCGCGGTCCGAGGCGAACAGCTTCATGGCGCGGGTCAGCCGCACGTCCTTCCCGCTGCGCACGTTGCGCACGGTCATGTCGCGTTCGAACTTCCCGCTGCACACCCGTAAGAAGGCGACGCGGTCGCGATGGCGCGGATCCATGTTGGCTTGGATCTTGAAGACGAAGCCGCTGAACTTCTCGTCGGTCGGTTCGACCACGTGCTTGGCGACGTCGATCCGCGGCGCCGGCGGCGGCCCCATCTCGACGAACGCGTCCAGGAACAGCTCGACGCCGAAGTTGGTCACCGCGCTGCCGAAAAACACCGGCGTCACGTCGCCGCGCAGCATCGCGTCGCGTTCGAACGCCGCGCCGGCACCTTCGAGCAGCTCGAGCTGGTCGAGGAACTCGCGGTGCGTGCGCTCGTCGACCAGCGCCGCGACGGCCGGATCGGTCGGCGCGCTGGTCGTCACCGGCGCGCGCTTGGCGCCGTGCTCGGTACGCTCGAACAGGTGCACCGCGCCCGAGCGGCGGTCGTAGACGCCGCGGAACGTCTCGCCGTTGCCCAGCGGCCAGACCATCGGGTACGCGCCGATGCCCAGCACCGTCTCGAGCTCGTCGAGCAGCTCGAGCGGATCGCGCGCCGGCCGGTCCATCTTGTTGATGAAGGTGAACAGCGGAATGCGCCGCGCGCGGCAGATCGCGAACAGCTTGCGGGTCTGCGGCTCGACGCCTTTGGCGGCGTCGATCAGCATCACCGCGGCGTCCGCGGCCAGCAGCGTGCGATAGGTGTCCTCACCGAAGTCCTGGTGGCCCGGCGTGTCCAGCAGGTTCATCGTGTGCCCGTGGTACGGGAACTGCAGGACCGTCGAGGTGATCGAGATGCCGCGCTCGCGCTCGAGCTCCATCCAGTCGGAGGTGGCCGCGCGCGCGCGCCGGCGGGCCGCCACCTGGCCGGCCGTGACGATCGCCCCACCGTACAGCAGCAGCTTCTCGGTCAACGTCGTCTTGCCGGCGTCGGGGTGCGAGATGATGGCGAACGTGCGGCGCTTGGCGACTTCCTCGCGCAAATCCATGACCGGTCGCTATTCGCCGGCTGCCTGCAGCTTCGCTCCCTTCGCCGACGGCATCCACTCTTCGGGTGGCAGCCCGAACTCGAATTCGGCCTGGCGCATCGCCGCCTCGACCGAGCTGTAGCTGCACTCGCTTTGGACCGCGCCGGCTTCGTCGAGGTAGAGGAGGTAGTACGTCGCCTCGCCGTCGGCGCAGGCGATCGCCAGCGTGTGCGCGACCGGCAGCGGGACCGCCCCCGAGCGGTGGACCGTCCGGGGCGTGAGGTGCGCGCGGGACCGCTCGGCCTCGCTCAGCCGGATCCGGAACAGGACGGGGACCTCGGCGATGCGGTCCTCGACGATGGGCAGCTCGACCACCGGGGCCGGCTTGGGCATCCCCTTGCCCCACTCGGCCAGCACGTAGCGCGCCGTCAGCGAGCGGTTCGCGGCCTCGCGCAGGATCGCTTCGGCCTCTTTGTTGCGGTAGGGCAGCAGCGCCGCGGCAGCGTCGACCCGGACCCGGTCGTCGGGATCACCGAGCAGGCGGGTGAACGCGACGATACCGCGCTCGCCTTGCGAGAAGACGCGCATGTGCAGCAGCTCGAGCACCCCGAACAGCGCGTTCGCTTCCTGCGGCGTCTGCGCCGCGTGGCGCCGCATGTCGACCTGTCGCCATTCGTAGATGAGCTTGTCGAGATCCATCCTGCACTTTCAGTATCGGCGGACCTGTGCGTTTCCCGCGTGCTCGTACACGAGCACCAAGCCTTTGGGCGTGCGATAGAGACGCGCGGACGGCGGAACGCGCAGCCGGTCTTGGCCGCGCTCTACCCACAGATCGTCGGCGCGGACGTGAATCGTGCACGGCCCGCGACGCAGGATCGTCCCGGCCGCGATGCGCTCGCGCGCCGGCGGAATATCGGCCGCCAGCGCCGCGGCGTCGCCCTCGACCGACGACTGCTGGTCGAAGCAGTCGGGCAGCGCACTGAGCACCCAGCCGCCTTCGCCGACGAACGGCCGCGGTGGGGCGCTCGGCCCGCGCACGCCGCCTTCGAGCCCCGGTACCGGGGTGGTGGCCGCGTGCACCGGCGCCGTCGTCGTCGACGACCGCGCCGACGACGCCGCGACGCCGGCCAGGTGCACGCCCCACAGCACCGAGCCGGCGCCCAGCACCAGGAGCGTTGCGATGAGGTAGTAGCGCCACATGGCGCGATCGAACATCGGCGACGCGCGCCGCGGCGGCTAGGCCGCGGAATCCTCGGCGTTCGCGAACGGCGGCGCCAGCTCGAGCCGCGCGCGGCCGATGCGTGCGTCGGCCATCCCGTAGAAGAACTCGAACGCGCGCTCGCCGAGCACGTCGATGGCGGTCGGGAAGACGACGTTGCTGACGATGCCGTGCGTCTCCTCGAGCCCTTCCGGACGCATGACCGCCGAACGCGAATGGTAGCGCACGATGTGCGGCCGCTCGCTGTCGTGAACGGCGAAACCGGCGCTGTAGATCATCGAGTAGCGGCCTTCGCTGGTCGGGATCGCTTCGACGCCGTGATAGAGCGAGAACCAGCCTTCGGCGATGCGCACCGGCGGCGTGCCACCGCCGGTCTTGACCTGGCACCACGGCGCGTCGGGCGTGAGCACGACCGCGCTCTCGCTGACCTCGAGCAGCTTCGCGCGATCGCGCAGCGCCGGCTCGAGCGGGATGTAGCCGATGCGCACGCATTCGCGCTCTTCGGGACGCAGCTCGAGCAGCATCGGGATCGCGCTGCGGCCGTCCACGGTCGAGAGCCGCAGCATCGGCCGGTGGTAGAGCGCGAGCGAACGGACGCCGCTGGGCGAGAGGACCGGCTCGGGAAAGAAGACGCCGTCCTTGTCGTCGCCCTGCGGCAGGCCCGGCGCGAACGTCAGCTGCCCCAGCCGTTTCCAGGCGTAGCCGTCGTCGGAGAGCGCCAGCGTGATGCGCGGGCCGTGAGGTCCGAACGCCGTGTACACCATCACGTAGCAGTCGAGCACCGGCACGAACGTCACGCGCGGATCTTCGCAGCCCATCCCGCCCGGCGCCGTACGCAGCTCGTACGGCTCTTCGGGCTGCAGCGCGTAGCCGCGGTTCTCGAACGTCAGCTGGTCGCCATCACGGTGGCCGACGTACAAGCCGACGCGCGAGACGTTGCCGGCGGCGACGACGCGCGGATACAGCAGCAGCGTCCCGTCGCGCGCGGTCGCGCTGGCGGGGTTGAGGACGCCTTCCACCTGTTCGGGGGAACCGTCGGGGCTCAGGACGACGCCCAACCGCGTGATCGTCCCATCGAAGCGCGGCAGCGCGTCGAGCATCATTCTCTGGCCAAACCTACCACGAGCTCGTGTGAAGTGATACCCGCCCGCGCGGCCAACGCATCGACGTCGTCGCCGCCGCCGATCAGCAGTTCGGCGTCGGCTTCCTCGCCGTCCAGGCGCGTCGTGTACTGCATGCCTATCGAGAGAATCGTCCCACTTCCAGCCAGAGTCTTCGGCAATCCGTCCGCATATCCGCAACGCAAGACCGAAACGGAACGATCGCTGCTGACCGCGACGTCGCCGTAGCCGGCCCAACCGATGCTGCCGGGCGGATGATACCGGACCCGCTTGGCGCGGACCCGCAGCGCGCAGCGCGTCGCCACCGGCGCGCCCAGCCGGGCGCCGAACAGCCCGACCCCGATCCGCAGCCGGTCGCCGGCCGGGACGCTGCCGGCCCAGGCCGTGCTGGCGAGGTCCACGCCGATCACCGGGACGCCCGCCTCCACGAAGCAGCGCCGCCCGGCGGCGAAGCCGGCCAGCGTCTCGGCCGCGCGCGCGGTCGAGGTCAGGTGCGTCCAGAGCTCGACCCGCAAGCCCGTCCCGGCCAAGGCGGCGGCGAAGGCCGGCGCGTCGGCGGGGCGGATCGCCGCCCAGCCCGCCGCGTCCAGCAGCCCGACCCGCACGGTCAACGGCCCGCGGACGGCGGCGGCCGCGGCCGCCTCCGCGACCGCTTCGCGCGTCGAGACGTTCGGGATGCCGCCCAGGGCCAGGACGCGATCCAGGGCGCCGCGCGCGGCGTCGGCCAGCAGCCGGATCGGCTTGGACGTCGCGGACCGCAGCGCCGCCAGCTCGTCAGCGTCGGCCACGACGTACGACTCGACCACGTCGTCCAGCTCGCGGGCCAAACGCCGCGCGCCCCAGCCGTAGCCGTCCGCCTTGACGACCGCCGCCACCGGCGCGCCCAGGGCGGCGAACCCCGCGGCGTTGGCGCGCAGCGTCTCGCCGTCCAGGTCGATGTCCGGCCCCATCAGCGCAGGACCGTCGATGCGATCGCCTCGCCCGACGGGGAGACGACCTCGACCCGGGCGCCCGGCCGGTAGGCGATGTTCGGGACGATCCAGATCGTGTAGGTGCGGTACGCGTGCGGGGCCGGCTCGCCCCCGCCCAGCGGGCCGCGCTCGAAGGCGACGATGTGGACCCGGTCCGTGTTGGCCGCGATCGACTCGACGATCTGGGTCCAGCCGGTCTCCTTGTGGGGTCCCATCAGCAGCACGACGGCGAACTCTTTGCGGAAGTCGACCGGGGCGGCGATCTGCAAGGCGTCGAGCGTCCGCTTGTCACGCAGGACGACGACTTCGGCGTTCCCGACCACAGGGGTCGTCCCGGTGCGTTCCTGGTTGACACGCACCTCGCGACAGCCGACGAGAGCGACGGCCAGCACGAGGGCGGCACAGACTCGCCGCATCGGGACCGAGCGTTCGACGGCCCCCAGCGAGGATACCCCGCCGGTACGACGGAAGTCGCACCCATGGTCAGCCTGCTACCGCTCTTGGTGGCAGTCGCCGTCGCATCTGCCGCGACTCCGACGGCCTCCCCCGCGCCCCCCTCGCTCCCGACGCCGCTCACGATCATCGGTACGACGCACACGGGTCCGTGCGCGACCATCGTCAACCACGCGAACGGCGCGATCGGCGCCGCGCTCGACGACGACCGCAGCCTGGCGATTCTCGCGCACAACATGCGCGCGGTCGACCTCGACATGCTCAGCGCGATGCAGCGGCGCAACGCGATCGATGCGATGATGGATCAAGCCGGCGCGATTCGCAAAGAGGCGCGCGCCGCCGACGCCGACATCAAGCAGTTGCGCGCCGCGGCCGAAGCCGCGCACGATCCCGAGCGCAAAGCCGAGCTCAAGGCGTTCGCCGACGCACTCGGCGGTGCGATCGCGCGGCAGGACAAGGCCGCCACCGAGTTCATGGGCAGCGTGACCGTCATGCAAGGTCGCGTCGAGCGCGCCGAGGCGAACGCGATCATGGCCGCCAGCAACCAGCAGCCGCCGGCCCTGAACGCGCAAGAAGCCGTCGATCAGGAGCAGGCGTTCCCGGCCGCGATCGCGCCGCCGCCGCAGGTCGGCCAATACGACCGCTTCTTCGCGCAGCTCTCCGACGGCCTGACCGCGAAGTCGAGCGACATCTTGCGCGACGAGGGCGTCGCGGCCGACCACAGCATCACGGCGACGTCGGGCTGCTGACATGGTGACCGCGGTCTCGCTGCTGATCGTGCTGGCGGCCGGTCCCGCCGCGAGCCCGTCGCCCGCGCCGCCGCTGACCCCGCCGACGCCGTTGACGGTGATCGGCACGACGCACAGCGGCGTCTGCCAAACGATCACCGAGCACGCAAATCACGCGATCCAGTCGGCGCTCGACGGCAACCTGGGCCTCGCCGTTCTGATCCACAACATCCGCGCCACGGACTTCGACAACCTCAACACGCTGCAGCAGATGCAAGCGCAGCAGAGCTGGCTGCGCGCCGCCAGCGACATCCGCGTCCAGGCGCACGCGGTCGACGCCGAGATCAAGCTGCTGCGCGCCGAAGCCAACGCGGCGCCGCCGGACGATCCGCGCAAGAACGACCTGCTGGCCTTCGCCAACGCGCTCGGCGGCGCGCTCGCGCACCAAGACCGGGCGGCCGCGGAGTTCGCGAGCGCGGTCCTGGTCCTGCAGGGACGCGTGGCGCGCGCGGCCGTCGCCGACGAGACCGACCAGAGCGACGCGCACACCGGCAACCTGGTGCGCTACGGTGCGCCGGTCCACAACCGTCCTCCGGCCTCGCCCGACATGGATCCGCCGCCGCCCCAGCCCGGCGAGATGAACAGGATCGACGCCCAGCTGGCCGCCGCGCTCGCCCAGAAGTCCGACGCGATCTTGCACGACGAAGGGCTCGCGGCCGACCACGACCTGGGCATGTTGACGGGGTGCTGACGCACTTAGGTCGTTTCGAGCGCTGGTCGTTCGCGGTACGCTCTCTCTGATGTTCCGGGCCTTTTCGCTCGCAGGCGCCGCTCTGGCGTTCTTGCTCGCCGTCCTGGGCAGCTGGGTTCGCATCAACGGAGCCGGGATGACCTGTCCCGACTGGCCCCTCTGCCACGGTCAACTGATCCCGTCGCTCGCCGGCGGGGTCGTGTTCGAATGGTCGCACCGGCTGGTGGCCTTCGTGGTCGGCTGGGTCGTGCTGGCGACGCTGTACCTGGCCTGGCGCGAGCGTGACCGCATCGCCGGCCTGCGCGCGGCGGTCGCCTTCGTGGCCGGCGTCTTCGTCCTGCAGGTCGCGCTGGGCGGCCTGACCGTCTTCCTCTCCAACAGTCCCTGGTCGGTGGTCGTCCACTGGGCCGCGGCGATGCTGCTGCTGGCGGGCTTGACCGTGCTGGCGATTCTGGCGACCGTCGCGCCGCGGCGCATCGTCGTGCAGCACTCGTTCCTGGGCGGGCTGCTGACGGTCTGCGCGCTGCTGGTGCTGGCGACGATGTGCGCCGGCGCCTACGTCAGCTCGAGCGGCGCCGGCCTCGCGTGTTCGACGCTGCCGCTGTGCGACGGCGGCTCGTTGACCGGCACCGGAGCGGCACAGCACGCGCAGATGGTCCACCGCGTCTTCGCCGGCGCGCTGTTCCTGGTCGCGACGGTGGCCGCGTACCTGGCCGCCGCCACGACGCCGCGCGTGCGCACCGCGACGCTGTTCGCCTACGCGCTGATCGTGCTGCAGGTGATGCTCGGCTTCGCCAACGTCGCCTGGGACCTGCCGATGGTGCTGCGCGAAGCGCACGCCGCCAACGCCAGCGCGACGTTCATCGCGTTCATCACCGCGCTGGGCTTTGCCGCGTTCGACGGCACGGTCCCGGTCCGCGTGCGCGCGCGCACGCCGGTGCGCGCTTCGAGTGCCAACGCGCCGAACGCCGCCGGAGCCGGTCAGTGAGCTCGACGCTCGGTCGCGTCGACGGCGTCGCCAGCGCGGCGGGGTCCAGCGGCGGCTGGCGCGGCCGGGTGCACGACTACTACGAGCTGACCAAGCCGCGCATCATCTACCTGCTGCTGATCACGACCTACGCCGCGATGCTCATGGCCGCGCGCGGTCTGCCGCCGCTCGTGCTCACCCTGTGGACGCTGCTCGGCGGCGCGCTCTCCGCGGCCTCGGCCGGCGCGTTCAACTGCGTGTGGGACCGCGACATCGACCGGCTGATGAACCGCACCAAGACGCGTCCGGTCGCGCGCGGTGCGATCCGCGCTCGCGACGCGCTGATCTTTGCGATCGTGGCGCAAGTCGTCGCCTTCGCGCTGCTCTACCGGTTGGTGAATCCGCTTGCCGCATGGCTTTCGCTGGGCGGCAACGTCTACTACGTCGTGATCTACACGATGTGGCTCAAGCGGATCACGCCGCTCAACATCGTCATCGGCGGTGCGGCCGGCGCGGTGCCGCCGCTGGTCGGCTGGGCCGCGGTGACCAACCATCTCGGCTCGCCGGCGTTCGCCCTGTTCGCGGTCATCTTCTTGTGGACGCCGCCGCACTTCTGGGCCTTGGCGCTGATGACGAACGTCGACTACGACAAGGCCGGCATCCCGATGCTGCCCAACGTCGCCGGCGTCGCGCGCACCAAGCGCGAGATCATCATCTACTCGCTGGTCCTGGTCGGCGTCTCGCTGGCGTTCTTCCCGCTGCACGTGCTCGGGCCGTGCTACGGCGGCTGCGCGCTGATCCTCGGTGCCGTCTTCCTGTGGGACGCATGGAAGGTCTCGGGTGACTCCACCAAGCGGCAGGCGCGCGTCCTGTTCAAGTATTCGCTGCTGTACCTGGCGCTGATGTGCGTCGCGATGGTGGCGGACCGCGTGATCTGATCGTGACCGAGGGCGCGTCGACGGCCGCACGCACGACCGTCGCGGGACACGAGGTCGATCCGGGCACGGTCCCGTTGCTGCTGACGCTCGGCCTGGGCGTCTTCGCCGGGGCGCTCGACTTGGGCGTGCTCTCGCCGGCGCTGCCGGCGCTGGGCGCGCAGTTCGGCGTCGGCCCCAGCGCGCTGGCGTGGGTGTTCACGCTCTACCTGCTCGCCAACGTGGTCGCGATTCCGATCGCCTCGACGCTCGCCGACCGCACCGGCCGGCGCGGCGTCTACATCGCCTGCGTGGCGCTGTTCGGCGCCGGCAGCGTCCTGGCGATCGCGGCGCCGTCGTACGGCGTGTTCTTGTTCGCGCGCGCGATCCAAGCGATGGGCGCGGGCGGAATCTTCCCGGTCGCGACCGCGGCGATCGCCGACCGGGTGCCGGTCGAGCGGCGCGGCGCCGCGCTCGGCTTGGTCGCCGCGACGTGGGGCCTGGCGGCGATCGTCGGCCCGGCGTTCGGCGGCGTCGTCACGCGGTACTTGTCATGGCACTGGGTGTTCGTGCTGAACATACCGCTCGCGATCGCGGTGATCGTGCTGGCGCGCACGCGCGTGCCGGCGACCGCGCCGCGCGTGCGCGGGCCGCTCGACGTCGCCGGTCTGATCACGCTGGCGCTCGGCCTGCTCTCGCTGATGAGCTTGCTCACGCGCCTGTACCGCGTCGGCGGCCGCATCGACACGGCGCTGGCGTGGGCGATGCTCGCCGTCGGCGCGATATCGTTCGCGCTCTTCTTCGCCGTCGAACGGCGCGCGGCGCAGCCGGTGATCCCGCCGGCGTTCTTCCGCGATCGCCAACTGCTGGTGACGTATCTGCTCGAGCTGTTCATCGGCGCGCTCGAAGGCTCGCTCTTCTTCGTCCCCGCGGCGTTGGTCGCCGCCGAACATCTCGGCTACGCCGCGGCCGGCGGTGTCGCCGCGCTGGGCGCCATCTGCTTCGTCGTGGTCATCCCGCTCTCGGGCCGCGCGCTCGACGTCGTCGGCAGCCGCGCCGTGCTCGCGGTCGGCACCACGCTCACCGCCGTCGGCTTGGGGATCTTCGCGTTCGGCTTCGCGCACCTGTGGCTGGCGCTGTTGGCGATGGTCGTCGCCGGTCTGGGTTTCGGCTCGCTGCTCGGCGCGCCGACCCGCTACATCATCACCAGCCGCGTCGGTGCCGACCGGCGCGCGTCGGCCGTCGGGCTGCTCTCGATCGTGCTGATCATCGGCCAGATCATCGGCGGCTCGCTGGGCGGCGGCGTCGCCAGCTCGCACGGCTCCGACGTCGCCGGCTACCGCATCGCCTACCTCGTCTTCACGGCCGTCGCCGTCGCCGCGACGCTGCTCACGTTCGCGCTCGCCTCCCACGCCGCCGAACGCGCGGCTCAGACGACGAGAGCGACAGGGTAGGGGACTGATTCTGCCCAACGTTTTCGCCCTGGCTTTGTAACCGCAAAGCGAGTTTTTGGCCTTCGCTTCCGGGGTGAACGATGGTGAAGAACGCGGCTCCACGGGCGGCAACGTATGCCAAGAGCGCAGGGCGCTTTCTCTTCGTCGCCCTCGTCACTTCGGCTGCGCTCTATTTCGTCGAGCAGAGCATCGGGTTGGCTGCCAAGGCCCTCGTGTCTCTCGACGTCCTCCTCGGCGTTGGGAGCGCGGGTCTGATCGAAGTGATGCTCCGTCGGTACGGCGGGCGCAAGTCGCCGTGAAGGCCGCAATAACAGGAATACTCCTCGCGGTCGCTCTGGTTCTCTCTGCGCAGATGGCTTGGAGCGCCGCGATGGTGGTTTCCGGCGTCGTGCGTTACCCGTCAGGAGCCCCCGTTGCTGGCGCTATCGTCTCGCTCCAACTCGTCAATGGAGGCCTCGTGACCAGGACCGACGCGAGCGGTCACTTCTTGGTTCAGGTCGATCCCGCGCAAGTTACGAGCCTTACCATCTCGAGGGAAGGGTTCACGGTGCAGACCCTCAGCGGCAACGCGTTCCGGGCCGCCCTGGTCGGTCCACTCGGTCTGGTCGTAGTACTCGGGGCTCGGCCCTTTTCGGCGCCATCGGCGACGCGGCCACCAACGACCGCGGGAGCCGTGGGACCGAAGCCGCCTATCCAGGATTCACTCTTTGGATTCTTCACGCGCGCGACGTCGATTGCACGGCGACCGTACTACGGCCGGTACACCTATGTGCTGTTCCCGAGACAAGACCGGCGATCGACTGTCTTTCTCGGGCGAATCGTGGCGCGGTTCCGACAATCGAACCAGCCGATATCCGGGGCTCCGCCGGGGCTTGTGAATACGCGGGCCTACAACCTCTTTGTCCTTCCGGCACGGCCGGCGATCGAGACACTGCACTTGAGCGTGCTCGAGTCGCTAGATGCGACGGGATTCGCGCACACGGTTGCTCTCTTCTACGATACGACGACGGCAACCAATTTACTAGACTCGTATTGCGCGAAGTCTAGTCGCCCCTCACAACGAGCTTGCTGGGCACCTCGTGGACGCGGACCGTTCCTTCTCATCGCGCTCAGGCCGTTCAAGCATTGGAGTGCCGTCGACTCGGCGGCAACCGTCATACCGTGCGATCTCTCGGATATCGACGAGCACGACTTCGACACCGTAATCGATGTCATACAGAGGGCGTACAATACTGCGCTTCCCCCGGATCAGGACCTGCCGATGCCGGTCTTGCTGACCAGGCTGTCGCCGGTTCTCTACAAGATCTCCGGGTCTCTCGATGCCGTCGGGCCAACACTTTTCGCATTCATCGACAAATTGAAACCCTAGTCGGGAACGAAGCGGGGGTCGGCGCCGGGCGGGAAGACGACGTAGACGCGCTTCCAGGGTTGGTCGTCGATGAGACGCCATTCGTGGCCGGTGCCGTCGACGTCGAGGGCAACGAGGACGTCGCCGGGACGGATGACGCACGTCTCGCCGGTTTTCGTGGTGAATTCGAGCGTGCCGCTGAGCGTGACGACGTATTGGCGGTGCGGCGCGTTGTGCCAGTCCAGCGACGCGTGCGCCGGCGTCTCGCGAAAGAGGACGGAGACGGCGTCGACCATCGTGTAGTCGGCGATCGCGCCGCGCTCGACGTGTGAGTTGCCGTCGGCCCCGGTCGTGAGCCGGTACGCACGGATCATGCGTGCGTCTTACGCGTTCTCGACGAAAACCTTGCGGCCAGCCGGCACAGCAGGTAGACGAACGCGGCGGCGACCACCAGCACGACGGCGAGATCCCCCAAGCCGCCGAAACGCGCGAGCGTGTCGCCGCTGTGGCCGTCGAGAGCGTCGATTTGCGCCAACAGCTCGTCGGGCGTCCACGCGGTGCCGCCGCGCATGGCGACGATCGTGCCGGTGCGATCGATCGTGACGGTGTTCTCCGCGTGGATGATGCCGACGGCCGGGTCCGGGATGGCCGTGATGCCGAAGCGCGCGGCGAAATCGAGCGTCGGATCAGCGTCGCCGACGACCAGCGTCCAGCGGCGCGGGTCTTGGCCGAAGATCCGGCCGTAGCGGCGCAACACGGGCGGCCGGTCGTAGGCGGGATCGAGCGAGACCTCGACCAGCCGCAACGGACGGTTTCCCGCACTGTCCTGGAGGCGGCGGAACTTCGCGCTGATCAGCGGGCACATGCGCGCGTCCCGGCAACGCGTGTAGACGAAGGCCAGGACGACGTTCCGGCCGCGCAGCGACGAGAAGCGGAACGGCCGTCCCTCTTGATCGACGAAGGAAGGGACGTCGGGAACGCGGTCGCCGACGCGCAGCGGCGTCACGTGGCGCGGCGGTGAGCTGCCCGTATCGGTCAGCGGCTCGGTCGCCGTGCTGACCACGTTGCGCAGGGTCCACGGGTGGGTCCGGGTGTCGACCTCGGCGTCGATGGTGGCGCCGGCTTGCAGTTGTGCGGCCCGCGCGCGGGGAACGATACGGAACGGCATCGTCATCGCCGGCATCGATCCGAACGCGTCATGGCGAACGACGGCCGTCCCGTCTTTCGCGCTGACCGCGAGGACGACGCCGTGCAGGCGAGCGGCCGCGCCGGCCGTCCCTGGGATCACCCACATGATCGACACGAGCAGCATCATCCACGGGATCAAACCGAGCCGGCTCAGCGCCGACGATCGTGCGCGCACGCTCATTCGCCGCCCGTGGACGCGCAGCGAACGCGCGGTCGTGCTGTGGGGGTTCTTCGGCCGGCTGGCCATCGCGATCGAACCGCTGCTCTGTGGGCTGGTGTTCGCCGCGATCACCATCGGTGTGTTCATGGCGCCGCGGCTTTCGCCCAGATGGGTCAATCCCGACATCGTCATCATCGCCCCGGTCTTCGGCTTGGGCGTCATCGGCTGCGCGGTCTGGGCGCTCGGCGTCATGTTGGCGCCGGCGCGCGCGCTGCTCCACACGATGCGGCCGATCTACCGGGTCGACGGGTACATTCGCTATCGCCCGCGCGACGCCCACTCGGCCGCGAGCGAGAACGGCTACGTCGCGGTGCTCACCGAGGCGAGTGTGGTCGCCTGCGAGTGGCCGACGCTCGGCCCCGCCGAGCTGCCCTCGCTCAGCCGCCCGGCGCTGTGCGAGTTCTCCGAGTACGGCGGCGTTCACACCGTCGACGGCCGCCCGACCGGCGTGTTGCCGCGTCGTATCCCCGCGCTGGGCGTCGGCATCTCGCCGCGCAAGAGGGAGATCGTCTGATGTACATCTCGGTCATCACGCTCTACGTCGGCGACGTCGAACGCGCGATCGCGTTCTACACCGAGAAGCTCGGCTGGACCAAGACGATGGACGCCGCGATGGGCCCGGACATGCGCTGGGTGACGGTCGCGCCGCCCGGCGAGAAGACGCAGTTCACGCTGTTCCTCGATGCCGACGAACCCCGCGACGAGGGCAAGGTCATCATCGAGGTCGAGGACGTCGAAAAAACCGCCGCGCAGCTCACGCAGCGCGGCGTCGAGATCACGACTCCGCCGCGGCAAGAGCCGTGGGGCGGATGGGCGATGTTCAAGGACTCCGAGGGCAACCTCCTCGGGCTGCACTCGCCGCCGAGAGGCTAACCGAGCTTCAGGTTCAGCGTGTTGCTGGCCGGCCACAAGTGGCCGTAGCCGGACGTCGAGAGCACCATCGCGGCGACGGCGAAGATCAGGATGACACCGCACACGCCGGCCCAGATCACGAGCGACGGAATGCCGCTCGAGATCGGGACGCCGCGGTCGTCGGTTGGATCGTGCATGCGCTAGACTCCCGTGCTCGGCGTCGACGGCGAGACGTGCGGCAGAATGCCCAGACACGCCAGGATGACCAAACAGCAGCCGAAGGCCATCAGCCCCAGCAGCAGCTTGGTGACGATGTCGTCGAGCCCCATCTTCGGCCACTCACCCCGCAACCCGACGATCGCGAAGATGAACACCACAACGGCGCCGATCGCAGCGACGATCTTCTCTGTTCCCGCTAATGCGTCCATCTAACGGCGCTCCATTGAACGGTTCGACATGGCGCTATGCTGCTGCGCTCGCTCCATCACCGGTATCTCTTTCATCACCACAGATAAAACAGGAAGAACAGTGCGACCCAGATGACGTCGACGAAGTGCCAGTACAGGGTGCCGGCGGTGAGGCCGAAGTAGCGGTCCGTCGTGTAGACGCTGCGGCTGGTCTGCCACCACAGAACGATCAGGTAGCACACGCCCACGAAGACGTGGAAGCCGTGCATCCCGGTCAACGTGAAGAACGAGGCGCCGAAGATCGAGCCGCTCCAGCCGCCGATCTTGGCGTGCATGTACTCGTAGCCCTGACCGGCGAGGAAGCCCGCACCGAGCACGATCGTCAGCCCCATGAAGAGGTTGAACATCCCGCGCTTGGCGTGCCGCCAGCCCTCCATCGCGAAGTGCATCGTCACACCGGACCCGAACAGCACGACGGAGTTGAAGCAGGCGAACGCGACGTCGAGGCGCGGCAGCTGCTTGCCGTCCATGATCGGCGGCCATACCGGCGACACCGTCGTGCGCAGGTAGATGTACGCGAAGATGAACGACGAGAACAGGATGACGTCGGCGCACAGAAAGAGGACGAAGCCCAACAGACGCATGTCGCGCGTCTCGTTGTAGATCACCGTATCGTGGTGATCGTCGACCTCTCCGTGGCCGAGGTGGTAGCCTTGTTTGGCGACGGACACCGCCATGACGTGTTTCGTCGCCTCCTTAGTGAGTGGGAACCGGATGGGATTCCGCGGTCGGCGTCGCCTCGACGGCTCCCGGCGCCGCGTCGAGCCCGATGTACGGGAGCGGGTTGCCGAAGTCGTACGGAGCGGCCAGCACGGCCGGGATCTTCTTGTAGTTGTAGTACGGCGGCGGCGAGGAGATCATCCACTCCAGCGT